>NZ_JAKRMO010000120.1:0-3535 GCF_022346485.1 Brachybacterium sp. ACRRE
CACCCGGCGCACGGGGGTGGCACGATCAGCGCGCGTGTGGCCCAGCTGGCCCGCTCGCAGCCCGACGCCCCCGGGGGGCGGCTCGGGGGGGGCCGCCCGCCGGGGCCGACGGCCTGCTCGCGAGCCTGCTGGGCCTCACGCGCTCTGATCGTCCCTCCCCGGTCCGCCTGGTGCTCGCCGCGTGCTCGCTCGCGCTGCTGGTGGTGCTGCTCGTCTGGCTGCTGCCGCGCGCCCTCCGCCTCGACCCGTCGCAGCTCCTCGATGCGCTCGCCGGCGTGCCAACGCCCGTGCTGCTCTCCGCCCTCGTGCTCGGCGTGCTGGCCGTGCTCCTCGAGACGCTCGGGGCGCGCGCGGCGCTCCCCGGCGCTCCGGTCGGCGCGGTCGTGAGCGCGCAGGCGGCGGCCGGGGCCACGGCGCTCGCGGTGCCCGGCGGATCCCTGCTGGGGATCGCGATCACGGGCGCGGTGCTGCGCCGGCGCGGCACGTCGATGCGCACGATCGTCACCGGCATCGCCGCGTTCTCCGCGGTGGATCTGCTGCTGGGCGGCGTCGCCATCCCCCTCGCGGCGCTCGCGTCCTACGCCGCGCTCGGCAGCCGCCGCGACCTGCCAGGGACCCTCGGGGCGACCGTCGTCGCCGCTGTGGGCGTCGTGCTCACCGTGGCCGTGCTCGCGGTGCTCGCGCATCGGCCGACGACCGTGCGGATCCTCGACGCCCTCACCCCGACGATCCGCACCGTGCTCGCGCTCGTGGGGCGCGGCGGGGACGCGCAGGGCGAAGCGCAGGAGGAGGCCCGGGCGGGCACCGGCGGGGACCCTGCCGCGCTCGTGCTGGAGGCGCGGGACCGCGTCGCGCGGATCCTGCGGAGGCGCTGGGCGGGCATCCTCGTCCCGATGCTCGCGGCGCGCGCGGCGCAGGGCGCCGTGCTGTGGATCGCGGCCGACGCCCTCGCGAGCGGGATCGGACCCCTCGCCCTGCTCGGGGTCTTCCTCATCGGCCGGGCGCTCTCGCTCGTGCCCGTCACGCCCGGCGGGGGCGGTGTCACCGAGACGGCCGTCGCCCTGCTGCTCACGTCGCTCGGCGCCGCGCCGGCTGCGGCCGGTGCGATCGCGCTCGTGCTCGGGGGTGCGACCTGGGCGGTCCCCCTCGTCCTCGGCGGTGCGCTCGGGATCCGGGAGCTGCTGCGCCGACGCGCCTGAGCGCACAGCACGACGGCCCGCGATCCATGCGGATCGCGGGCCGTCGTGACTGGCACGCCACTGGTGGGGGCGTCGGCTCAGAGGTCAGCGGGCCTCTTCACCCGTGCTCTCGGTCAGGAGCCTCTCGACCTCTTCACGCCGGTAGCGGCGGTGGCCGCCGAGCGTGCGCAGAGGCGAGAGCTTGCCCGACTGCGCCCAACGCGTCACCGTCTTCGGATCGACCCGGAAGAGCCGGGCGACCTCAGCGGGGGTGAGAAGTGCCGTGTAGGACGACGAGCTCTCCATCGAGTGCTGTTCAATCGTTGCAGCCATTGGGGGGGTCCCCTTTCTCTGGGTGTGTGGGGCCAAGGTTGCGCTTCCATCTTAGCGACTCGGACAGAGCCGACGACACGGACGAAAGTTCCAATACCGACTGGAAACTTTCGCGCTCCAGCACGGGAGGGGGCCGCCACCGGCACCAAAGGACGAAATTCGGACATTCATCCGGCTTTCTCACGTGCCATCCGCTATGCGCCTCCCGCACCCACGGCCGCGCGTGCGGGAGCAGGCCAGCGGGACGATCGCGGCCGGCCGTGAGGATCCGGACACGTGCTCGACCCGGAGGGCCGCGTCGACGTCGTCCCGTCGGCCGCCCGTCCCCTCCCCCATCAGCGTCCCGATCGGGGCTCGCCGCCCGCTCGCGCGCCGGGTTCGGCGTTGCTCACACCTGCCCCGCCGGCTGGCTGGTGCACATGGTTCCGATGTAGGATCAGGTTCCGAAACATTGCCATCGTCCGGGCTCGCGCGCCCGCCAGCCGACGCACAGGGGGTCAGATCCATGGGTCGTGGCCGACAGAAAGCCAAGCAGACCAAGGTGGCACGGGACCTCAAGTACTACAGCCCGCCGACGGACCTCTCCGCCCTTCAGCGCGAGCTCCAGTCCCATCGTTCGGCCGACACCGAGTACGAGGCGCCCGAGAGCGACACCGACGACGCCGATTGGGCGGAGGACGGACCGGCCTCCACGGCCTCCCGCCGCCGCTGAGACCCGCTCGGCAGATGCATTCCCTGTGAAGAGGGCGACCCCGATGGGGTCGCCCTCTTCACGTGCAGGAGCATTCCTGGCCGCGGCGTCGGTCGCTCAGGCGGATCGGCCGCTCAGGACCAGCCCTCGTGCATGCCGGTCAGCAGCACGCCTCCCCCGTCGACGCCCTTCGCGCCGGAGACGAGGACGTCCTGGCCCGTCGGCCGCGGAGCGTCGTCGCCCGCGACGACCTCTCCGATCACGAGGGACGGCAGACCCAGGGATCCGAGGAGGTCGACGGCCGCGTCGGCCTGCTCGGGCGCGACGGCCGCGACCATGCCGATGCCCATGTTCAGCGTGGCCTCGAGATCGTGCAGGGGCACTCCGCCCCAGGTGCTCACGCGCTCGAAGATCGCTGCGGGCCGCCAGGCTCCGCGGTCCACGACGGCGGTCGTGCCCTCGGGCAGCACGCGCGCGAGGTTCGCGGCGAGCCCGCCGCCGGTGACGTGGCTGAGGGCGTGCACGCCCTCGCCGGCCGGGTCGTCGAGGAGGGCCAGCAGGTCCCCGGTGTAGATGCGCGTGGGCTCGAGCAGCTCCGCGCCCAGCGTGCGGCCGAGCTCGGGGATCTCGGCGTCGAGCCCCAGCCCTGCGGCCTCGATCACGGCGCGCACGAGCGAGTAGCCGTTGGAGTGCAGGCCCGAGGAGTCCATGCCGATGATCCGGTCACCGGGTCGCACACGGTGCGCGCCGAGCATGGCGGACGCCTCGACGACGCCCACGGCGGCGCCGGCCACGTCGTAGTCCTCGGGGGCCATCAGGCCGGGGTGCTCGGCGGTCTCCCCGCCCACGAGCGCGCAGCCGGCCAGGCGGCAGCCCTCGGCGATGCCGCGGACGATGTCGGCGATCCGCTCGGGCACGACCTTCCCGCAGGCGATGTAGTCGGTCATGGCCAGCGGCCTCGCTCCGACCACCACGATGTCGTCGACGACCATGCCCACGAGGTCCTGGCCGATGGTGTCGTGCACGTCGAGGGCCCGGGCGATCGCGATCTTCGTGCCCACGCCGTCGGTGGACGAGGCGAGCAGAGGACGCTCGAAGTCCTTGAGGGCGCTGACGTCGACGAGGCCGGCGAAGGCGCCCACGCCTCCGAGCACCTCGGGGCCGTGGGTCGCGGAGACGGCGGCCTTCATGAGCTCGACGGCCTTGTCCCCCGCGGCGGTGTCGACGCCCGCCTCGGCGTAGGTGAGCGCAGGGGTTTCGGGAGTGGTCGTCATGCGGATGCGGTCTCCTGGGAGGTGGCGGCCGGGACGGGCCGATCGTCGGGGGCGGGGTC
>NZ_JAKRMO010000121.1:0-3448 GCF_022346485.1 Brachybacterium sp. ACRRE
CACTCACCCACACCCCAAACCCCGAATGTCCCACCCCCATGCGAAAGTGTCCCCGGTTCCTCGCCGCGGATGTTCCGTCGCGTCGGCCGCCACCGCGCCGAGTCCCACCTGGCCCCTTCGACCACTCTCCCGACGCACGACGACGGCCGGTCCCCCCTCCGGGGAACCGGCCGTCGTCCATTGCGTCCGGCGCGACGCGGGCGCCCTCCGGCACCGCGCCTCGGGGCGCCCTCCGGCACCGTGCCTCGGGGCGCCGCAACACCGGGCGCCTCGCCCGCGCCTACCGCGCGAGGCGCTGCTTCTTCGAGGTGATCTCCCCTGTGTCGAAGCCGGCGAGGTGCAGACCGCCGTGGAAGCGAGCGTGCTCGATCTTCAGGCAGCGGTCCATGACCACGTCGAGCCCTGCCTGCTCGGCGATCGCGGCCGCCTCCTCGTTCCAGGAGCCCAGCTGCAGCCAGAGGGTCTTCGCGCCCACCTCGACGGCTTCCCGGGCCACGTCGGGGAGGTCGTCGTGGCGGCGGAACACGTCGACCACGTCGGGCACCACGGGGAGGTCCGCGAGCGAGGCGTAGGCCGGCTGCCCGAGGATCTCCGTCGCACGGGGGTTCACGAAATACACGTCGTACGGCGAACTCGAGAGCAGGTAGGTCGCCACGAAGTAGCTGGCCCGGGAGGGATTCGTCGAGGCGCCGACGATCGCGACGGACCGTGTGCGCCGCAGGATCCCGAGTCGCTGCGGGGCCGAGGGTCCGACCCAGGTCCGTCCCGCCTGCTGCTCCGCGCTCATCGCTCCACCCCCGTCGCCGTCGTGATGGCCTGGTCGAGGTCCCAGAGGATGTCCTCGGGGTCCTCGAGCCCGACCGAGATCCGGATCAGGTCCGGTGCCACGCCTCCCGCGAGCAGCTGCTCGGGGCTGAGCTGCTGGTGAGTGGTCGAGGCCGGGTGGATCACGAGCGTGCGGGCGTCGCCGATGTTCGCGAGGTGCGAGGCGAGCTGCAGGTTCCCGATCACCGCCTCGCCGGTGGCGCGGGCCGCGGCGGCGCGCTCCTCGTCGCTCGCGAAGTCGCCCGTCGGCCTCACGCCGAAGGCGAAGACCGACCCGGGACCGAGCGGCAGGTACTTCTCCGCGCGCTCGTGGTGCGGGTGATCCGGGAGCCCCGCCCAGGTCACATACGCGACGCGCGGGTCCTCGTCCAGCCAGGTCGCGACCGCACGGGCGTTCGCGAGGTGGGCGTCGATGCGCTGCGGGAGCGTCTCGACGCCCTGGAGCAGCTGGAAGGCGGACTGCGCGCTGAGCGAGGGGCCGATGTCGCGCAGCTGCTCGGAGCGCAGCTTGGTGAGGAATCCGTACTCGCCGAAGTTGCCCCACCAGCTGAGGCCGCCGTAGCTCGCGACGGGCTCGGTCATCGCGGGGAACTTGCCGTTGCCCCAGTCGAAGCGGCCGGACTCCACGACCACGCCGCCCAGCGTCGTGCCGTGGCCGCCCAGGAACTTCGTGGCGGAGTGGATGACGATGTCGGCGCCGTGCTCGAGGGGCCGCACGAGGTACGGGGTCGCGAGCGTCGCGTCGACCACGAGCGGGACGTCCGCGGCGTGGGCGACCTCGGCGAGGGCCTCGAGGTCGGCGATCTCCCCGGACGGGTTGCCGATGATCTCGACGTACACGGCCCTGGTCTCCGGCCGGATCGCCGCCGCGTAGTCCGCGGCGTCGGAGGAGGCGACGAACGTGGTCTCCACGCCGAAGCGGCGCAGGGTGACGTCGAGCTGGGTGACGGTGCCGCCGTAGAGCTGGGCGGAGGCGACGATGTGGTCGCCCGCGCCGGCCAGCGCCGCGAAGGTGATGAACTCGGCGCTCATCCCGGACGCGGTGGCGACCGCGCCGATGCCGCCCTCGAGCGAGGCGACGCGCTCCTCGAAGGCCGCGACCGTGGGGTTGCCGATGCGCGAGTAGATGTTGCCGTACTTCTGCAGGGCGAACAGGGTCGCGGCGTCGGTCGCGTCGTCGAAGACGAACGAGGTGCTCTGGTAGATCGGGACCGCGCGGGCGCCGTGCACGGCGTCCGGCGTGCCGCCGGCGTGCAGGGCGCGGGTGCGGAACCCGAAGGTGCGCTCGTCGCTCACGCGGCCTGCTCCTCATCCGTCGAGGGGGCCGACGGGGCCGACGGGAGGGTCGCGTCGGCCGCGGCGGTGGCGGCCTCAGCGCTCACGCCGGGGACGTCGGGGATCTGCGAGGCGTCGAGCTCGGTGCCGTGCTTGCGGGCGAGGTCCTTCTCGAGCTCGCGGACGATCGGCATCACGTCGCGGCCGAAGGCGGCGACCTCCTCGGTGAAATGGAGGTAGCAGGTCAGCAGCAGGTTCACCCCGATCTCCTTGTAGGAGACGATGCGCTCGGCGATCTCCTCGGGGGTGCCGATGAGGCGGGTCTTGAAGCCGTCGTTGTACTGCACGAGGTCCTCGAAGGAGGAGTCGGCCCACATGCCCTTGCCGTCGGCCGTGGACTGTCCGGCCTCCTTGACGGACTGGGCGAAGCCCTCGACGGCCGGGCGGTGGGCCTTGGCGACGATCTCGCGGAGGGTCTCCTCGGCCTCCTTCCGGGAGTCGCGGGCGATCACGAAGCCGTTGAGGCCGAAGCGGGGACTGCGGCCGACCTCGGCCGCGGAGGCGAGCACGCCCTCGACGTTGCCCTGGTAGCCCTCGAGGTCGCGACCGTTGGAGAAGTACCAGTCGGCGACGTGGCCGGCGGCCTTCTGCGCGGCCGTGGAGTTGCCGCCGAAGAAGATCTCGGGGTGGGGGCGGCCGGCGACGTCGACGGGCTTCGGGGAGAGGGTGAAGTCGTCGATCGAGTAGTACTTCCCGTCCTGCGAGTAGCCCTCCTCGGTGAGCAGGCCGCGCAGGGCGCTGATGAACTCCTCGGTGCGCACGTAGCGCTCGTCGTGGTCGAGCCAGGGCAGGCCGAAACCGGTGAACTCGTCCTTCAGCCAGCCGGAGACGATGTTGACGGCGGCGCGGCCGCCCGAGAGGTGGTCGGCGGTGATGAGCCACTTGGCGAGCACGCCCGGGTGCCACATGCCGGGGTGGAAGGCGGCGATGACGCGCAGGCGCTCGGTCGCGCCCAGCAGGGCGAGGCTGAAGGCGGAGGCCTCGTGCTGCTGCGCGGCGCCGTAGCTCGCGGCGTAGCGGGTCTGGGTGAGGGCGTATTCGAAGCCAGAGTCCTCGGCGGTCTTCGCGAGGGCGGAGTTGTAGGGCAGCTGCCAGTCGGTGCGCTGCTCGATCGTGGAGACGACGAGGCCGCCGGAGACGTTGGGCACCCAGTAGGCGAACTTCAGCGGCGTCTCGAAGGTGGACGCGGGGACGGTCGTGGTCATGGTGACCTCCTGTGGTGATCGGTGCGGGCGGTCGTGTCGGGCGGTCAGGCCGGGTGGGTCGGGTCAGGCGGGTCGGGTCGTGC
>NZ_JAKRMO010000122.1:0-2780 GCF_022346485.1 Brachybacterium sp. ACRRE
CGCGGGCCTGACGGTCGTGGACCATGCGCACGGCACGGTCACGGAGCTCTGGGCTGAACTTCTTGGGCATACTCCGATTCTCCTTCGTGAGACTCGGAACGGAACCCAGGGCGCTTCAGACAGTGCGCCCGGCCGGGTGCCCGGCACCGACTGGGCCCCGACCAGTTTCAAGATCGGAAAGATGGGCAGCAGCTGGTCGCGGAACGGGATCCACTCGCCGAAGGGAACCAGATTGCGCTTGTCGTAGCGGGCGACGACGCCGCGGCGCGGATCCCACCACAGGCCGCTGGTCCGCCGCTCGTCGACGCCGGGGCCGTCCATCACTGCGCCGGCGAAGATGGGAACCCCGGCACGCTCGGCCGCCGACTGCAGCTGGTCGCGCGTGATCGGATCGACGGTCGGATCGATGTCGGTGGAATTCTCCGGCCACAGGACGAAGTCGGGACGGGCCATCCGTCCCTGATCGGCCGCGCTGATCAGACGGCGGGTCTCCTGGACATGGTTCGCGGTCACGGTGCGCATCCGGCCCATGGCGTCGATCCCCTTCCCTGGCACGTTGCCCTGGACGATGCCCACGCGGGCGCTCTGCCCGGGAGCCGAGGGCCCGGGATTCCAATCGGACAGGGCCAGCCCCGTGCCCATCACGATCGACCAGGCCGCCAACGCCGGAATCGCTATCCGCCCCACCACGTTGCGTGACAGCCGTCCGGGTGACCGTCGTGCCTGGCCGATCTGGATCACGAGCCAGCCGAGGCACTGGGCCAGCAGGGCCACCGCGAACGACACCCCGACGGTGCCGATGAAGGGCAGCAGGCCCGCCAGCGGGGTGTCGACTGCGGTGTAGGCCAGACGGGTCCAGCCGAAGCCGCCGAACGGATAGCGCGCGTAGAGGTACTCGATGCCGACCCAGGCCGCTGCGGCGAACACCGGCCAGGACCGGAGCCGCCCGATGATCGACAACGCGAGGCCGAGCAGCCCGAAGAAGACGGCCTCGAATCCGATCAGGCCCACCACACCCAGGTAGGCGGCGGTGCCGCCGCCGACGATCACCCGGATCCAGCCGATCGCGACCAGGAGCATCGCCACGCCGAACACGTACCCGACGGCGAAACCACGACGAGGCGGAACAGCGTGGACGGCGACGGACAGTCCGGCGACGCCGAGGAAGGCCAGCGGCCACAACCCGTACGGCTGAAAGGCGAACCCGAGCGACAACCCGGACAAGGCCGCCAAGACCGGCCGGCCGAGCAACCGAATCGTCTGACGTCGACGGAGGCGGGCGGCGCAGTCCACGCCGGTCACAGCATTGTCGCGATCGTCAACCAGACTGACGATGCCGCTGGCCGAAGGCGAGTCTCCGATTCGGTAGATCACATCGGGCTCCCGCCGCCGCGCTCGACTGAGCCGGAGCATTGCTCTGGCTTGGTGGAGTGATCGCGCGTGGACGCCTCTGAGCGGTCCGACACCGTTGGCGACTGGGCAGTGGGCGCTTGGGGTGTTTGACCGGCGTGATCGCTGCCCGGCAGCCGGCCGACGGCGTGAGGCCGCTCGCCCTCGACGACCTGCTCTCGGCCGGGCTTGTTGCCGATCAGCCACAGAAGGCAGATCAGTGCGGTCAAGAAGACGATCGCCGAGACGTAGTCGTTGAGCCGGAACGGTCCGAAGCGGTGCGCGGGATCGATGCGCAGGCCCTCCACCCAGGCTCTGCCGGCGGTGTAGAACATCACGTAGAGCATGAACGCCTTGCCGTGGCCAAGCCGGAGCCGGCGGTCGAGCGCGATCACCGCGATCGCCACTCCCAGATCCCAGACCAGTTCGTACAGGAACGTCGGGTGGAAGGTGGCGTACTGCCCGTAGCCGACGGGCCGGTTCTGTGGCGCGATCTCCAAGGCCCAGGGCAGCGTGGTCGGCCGGCCGAAGAGTTCCTGGTTGAACCAGTTGCCCAGCCGTCCGACCGCCTGGGCGATCGCCACCCCGGGGGCGAGAGCGTCGGCGAGCGCCCAGAATCTGATCCGGCGTCGACGCGCAACCAGGTAGCCGCCGAACGCTCCGAGCGCGACACCGCCCCAGATGCCCAGGCCGCCATCCCAGATGAAGAACGCGCGGTACCAGTGACGACCCGGTCCGAAGTAGAGCTGGTAGTCGGTGATCACGTGGTAGAGGCGGGCTCCGACGATGCCGAACGGGACCGAGACCAGCGCGACGCTCTCGACCGCGTCGCGGCTGCCGCCACGGGCGATCCATCGTCGGGTCGCGACAACGGTGCCGATGATCACGCCGGAGATGATGCACAGCGCATAGGCACGGATCGGGAGTCGGCCGAACAGCAGCCATTCCGCCGTCGGCGGACTGGGAATGAACAGTGCGGGGAGGCGGAGGGTGATCATGGGCACGATTCCTCAGCGACCGGGCGCAGCTCGACTGCGCGGCGGACGGGCCGGCTGATGTGGACGCGCGCGGGCAGCCGACGGCGGCTGAGGTGGTCCGTGCCGTCGCGATGGCCGGGAGCGCTGGTGCCGGGCCGTCGGGGCGTCACGCGTGTGAAGTTCGGGTTCATTGACTGCCTCCTCTTGTGTTTCAAGGTGTCGGCAATAGGTCTGCTTCACGCCGTCAACGGTTGCCGTTGTCCGGAGCCGTTCGACGCTGCATGGTTCGGTGACTGAAGCGCCCTGGGTTCCGTTCCGAGTCTCACGAAGGAGAATCGGAGTATGCCCAAGAAGTTCAGCCCAGAGCTCCGTGACCGTGCCGTGCGCATGGTCCACGACCGTCAGGCCCGCGAG
>NZ_JAKRMO010000123.1:0-2301 GCF_022346485.1 Brachybacterium sp. ACRRE
GACGGGGCGGACGTGACGGGGTCGATGGGGACGGGTGTCCGCAGGGTACCCGAGAGCTGGGTCGGACCGAGGCGGGACGGCCTCCCGGGCCCGTTGACACCTGTACCCCCTAGGGGTATAGATTCGGGGTGTGCCCGAGCGGGCACCCACGAACCGAGGAGGAGCCCATGACCACGACCGAGTTCCAGGTGACCGGGATGACCTGCGGGCACTGCGAGATGTCCGTGCGCGAGGAGGTCGGCGAGGTCCCCGGCGTCGAGGGCATCGAGGTCAGCCATGAGACCGGCCGTCTGGTCGTGACCGGCCCCGAGTCGATCGACGAGACCGCCGTGCTCGCCGCCGTCGAGGAGGCCGGGTACGAGGCCAGCCGCGTCGGCTGACGCGGCGACCTGAGGCGGTGCCTCGAGCCGGCCGTCCGGTCCGGCCCGCACCGCCGCCCACGCACCCTCCGATCCCGTCCCGAACGGATCCCATCCCGAATCGATCCCGCCCCGAAGGAGCTTCGATGACATCCGCCGACTCCGATGCGCGCAGCACGCCGAGCGGCGCCGTCGGTCCGCTGCGCGGGATCGACCTCGACATCGGCGGGATGACCTGCGCCTCCTGCGCGAACCGCATCGAGCGCAAGCTCAACAAGCTCGACGGCGTGGAGGCGAGCGTCAACTTCGCGACCGAGTCCGCGAGGGTCACCGCCCCCGCGGACCTCGACCCCAAGGTGCTGGTGGGGACCGTGGCCAAGGCCGGATACACGGCCACTGTGCCCGCGGGCGCGGCGCCGTCGGGCGGGGAGCTCTCGAGCCGCGCGCCGTCGGCCCCTGTGGGATCCGGCGCAGCCGGTCCGTCGGGCGCCCCGGGATCGTCGACCGGTTCCGCCGGCGAGGGGCCCGCCGACCCCGAACCCTCCGACGTCGAACCCGTCGACCCCGAGCTCGTCACCCTGCGCCCGCGCCTGATCGGCGCGGCCGTGCTCGGGATCCCCGTGATCGCCCTGGCCATGATCCCGGCGCTGCAGTTCACGTCCTGGCAGTGGGCCTCGCTCGCGCTCGCCGCACCGGTGATCGTCTGGGCCGGCTGGCCTTTCCATCGCGCGGCGCTCATCAACGCCCGCCACGGCGCGGCGACGATGGACACGCTGATCTCGATGGGCACCACGGCCGCGTTCCTGTGGTCGCTGTACGCCCTGTTCCTCGGGGACGCCGGCATGCCGGGCATGCACCACGGCTTCGACCTCACCATCGCCCGGTCCGACGGCGCCTCCACGATCTACCTCGAGGTCGCCGCCGGGGTCATCCTGTTCATCCTCGCCGGCCGGTACATCGAGAAGCGCTCGAAGCGCGAGGCCGGGGCCGCCCTGCGGGCCCTCCTCCATCTGGGCGCGAAGGACGTGGCCGTGCTGCGCGGCGGCACCGAGGTGCGCATGCCGATCGGCGACCTCGCGGTGGGCGACGAGTTCGTGGTGCGGCCCGGCGAGAAGATCGCGACCGACGGCGAGGTCGTCTCCGGGCACAGCGCCGTGGACGCCTCCATGCTCACCGGCGAGTCGGTGCCCCAGGAGGTCGCCGCGGGCGACGCGGTCACCGGCGCGACCGTCAACAGCGGCGGACGGCTCGTGGTGCGCGCGACCCGCGTGGGCGCCGACACCCAGCTCGCCCAGATGGCGCAGCTCGTGAAGGACGCCCAGTCCGGCAAGGCGCGGGTGCAGCGCCTGGCGGACCGGATCTCCGGCGTGTTCGTGCCGATCGTGCTGGGGATCGCGCTGGTCACGCTCGTCGTCTGGCTGCTCACCGGGCACGGAGCGGAGGCCGCGTTCACCGCGGCCGTGGCCGTCCTCATCATCGCCTGCCCGTGCGCGCTGGGCCTCGCGACCCCCACGGCTCTGCTCGTGGGCACCGGCCGCGGCGCCCAGCTGGGCATCCTCATCAAGGGCCCCGAGGTGCTCGAGAGCACCGGCGACCTCGACACGGTGGTCCTCGACAAGACCGGCACCGTGACCACCGGGCGCATGACCCTGGTCGACGTCCATCCGGCCGACGGCGTCGACACCGAGACGCTGCTGCGCCGCGCGGGCGCCGTCGAGGACTCCTCCGAGCACCCGATCGCCCAGGCCATCGCCCGCGGCGCCGGCGAGCGCATCGGCGACCTGCCCGAGGCGACCGGCTTCGAGGCCCTGCCCGGCCGCGGCGCCCGCGGGGTCGTCGACGGCGTGCGAGGCGGACAGCGTCGGCCGCGGAGCGCAGGTCGCTGCGCACCAGGGTGATGTCGGCGGCCTGGATCGCCGCGTCGGTGCCGCCGCCCATGGCC
>NZ_JAKRMO010000124.1:0-2253 GCF_022346485.1 Brachybacterium sp. ACRRE
TCCCTCCCCCTGTGCCCTCAACTGCCCCCTCACCTGCGCCCTCACCTCCGCCCGAAGACCACCAGGCGCTGGACGAGGAAGCTGAGCACGAACAGCGCCAGGTCGGTCGTCACCTTCGCGACCAGCAGCGATGCCCCGAGGCCCACGAGGGCGTCGACGAGGAGCACCCCGGCGCCGAGCACGACGGCGGCGAGCACCCCGTACCGGACGACTGCCCTGCCGAGCGGGACGTCGGCCCCGCCGTCGAAGACGACACGCCTGTTCAGGGCGAAGTTCCCGCTCGCGCTCAGCACCCGTGCCGCCGCGAGGGCGAGCCACACGGGAGCGCCGAGCGCGGAGACCGCGAGGAGCAGCAGGGTGTCCAGGGCGAAGGCCAACAGCCCCGACCCCATGAAGGCGACCACGGGACCGAGCACGCGCAGCGAATCCCGCACGGGCCGGAAGTGGCTGGCCTCGTTGTCGTCGAGATAGACGGTCTCGATCGGCACCTGGTGCAGGCCGATGCCCTCGCGGCCGGCGCGCACGAGCATCGAGTACTCGTACTCGTAGCGGTCGCCGGGGATCCCCTCCGCCCAGGCCAGGCGCGAGAAGGGCAGGCCGCGCAGGCCCGTCTGCGTGTCGCGCAGGCGCGCGCCGGAGGCGAGGCGCAGCACCCACGAGCTCACCACGTTGCCCAGCCGCGAGCGCAGCGGCACCTCGAACCGGTCGAAGCCGCGCACGCCGAGGACGAGGTCCGTGCGGGGCGCGGCCCGCAAGGTCGACGAGCTGGGCACCGCCCCATCGGGCGGCGCCCCGATCCCGTCGAGGACGTCGCGCACGCGGCGGATGTCGGCGAGGGTGTGCTGGCCGTCGGCGTCGGCGGTGACGACGCCGCTGCCGGGGCGGGTGGTGCGCACGTGGGCGATGCCGGCGCGCAGGGCGCCGCCCTTGCCGCGGTTCTCCGGCAGGTGCAGGACCTCGGCGCCCTCGAGGGCGCAGCGGTCGAAGACGACCTCGTAGTCGGGGCCGGAGCCGTCGTCGACCACGAGCACGTCGATGTCGTCCGCGGCGAGCCGCGCGACCAGGTCCACGAGCACGCGCGCGGGGGCGAGCGCAGGGATCAGGACCACGGCGCGGGCCGGAGCGGCCGGCTCGGTCGGTGCGGTCGGTGCGGCCGGTGCGGTCGGTGCGAGCGATGCTCCGGGACGGGCGGGAGCAGTGTCGGGGTGGACGGGCGCGGTGTCGGGGCGCAGGCGGGGGCGGATCGTGACCATCGCGCTCACCCGGCCACGTAGAGGATGTCGGAGGTGGCGCGCTCGCCGCCGTTCGAGGGCTCGTTGAGGATCTCGCCGTCGAAGATCATCACCGAGGAGCCGCCGCCGTCGAGGTTGTAGCCGCTCGTGCAGCCGAGGTCCGCGAGGATCTCGCCGAGCTCGGTGAGCCCGACGCCTCGCGAGTACCCCTCGGAGCGGCCGTCGACCACGAGGAAGACCAGGTGGTTCTCGCCGATCACGCCGATGGCGGTGCGCGGCTGCTCGCCCTGGATGGAGTGGTTGCCGATGTTCGTGTCGATCTCGACGTCCTCGACGCCGTCGGGGACCTTCCCGTCCTCGAGCACGGCCGGGCCGAAGCTGAGGGTGTTCCAGGCGCCGTCGGCCAACAGCTCGTCGGCGCTGGTGGTGGTCTCGTCGTAGATCTCGATGCGTCCGTCGGTAAAGAAGACGAGGCCGTCGCGGGCGGGCTCGTCGCGGTAGGAGACGCCGTTGCGGATGACGATGCCGGTGTCGCGGAAGCCGTAGTAGTCGCCGTTGATGGCGAGCACCGCCGCGTTGTCCGAGGCCATCTCGCTGGGCTCGGCGGTGATGTTCTGGCCGAACTCGTCCTGCGCGAAGGCCGAGCGGACGATCGTCGCGTCATCGATCTCGATCTCCGCGGCATACCAGGCCAGGGCCTCGGAGCCGCTGCCGGTCTCCGTCTGCGTGAGGGTGATCGTGGTGGTCGACGACGTGTAGCCGGTGCTCGAGTACTCGCCGTCGGTCGCGAGCGCCGCGGTCTGCGCGGTGCCGGCCTCGGACTCGGCGGCGGAGACGTCGGAGACCTCGACCTTCTCCCGCAGGAAGCGGTCGTAGGCCCAGGCCGCGGAGCCGCCGGTGCCGGCGAGCAGGGCGACGCCCGAGCCCAGCAGCACGCGCCGGCGGATCACGCCGCGCCCGCGATGGGTGCGTCGGCCCGCCGGGGGCTGGTCCGACGCACCCATCGCGGGCGCGGCGTGAT
>NZ_JAKRMO010000125.1:0-2089 GCF_022346485.1 Brachybacterium sp. ACRRE
CTCGCGGCCTATCAGCTTGTTGGTGAGGTAGTGGCTCACCAAGGCGTTGACGGGTAGCCGGCCTGAGAGGGCGACCGGCCACACTGGGACTGAGACACGGCCCAGACTCCTACGGGAGGCAGCAGTGGGGAATATTGCACAATGGGCGAAAGCCTGATGCAGCGACGCCGCGTGAGGGATGACGGCCTTCGGGTTGTAAACCTCTTTCAGCAGGGAAGAAGCGAGAGTGACGGTACCTGCAGAAGAAGCGCCGGCTAACTACGTGCCAGCAGCCGCGGTAATACGTAGGGCGCAAGCGTTGTCCGGAATTATTGGGCGTAAAGAGCTTGTAGGTGGCTTGTCGCGTCTGCCGTGAAAACCCGAGGCTCAACCTCGGGCGTGCGGTGGGTACGGGCAGGCTAGAGTGTGGTAGGGGAGACTGGAACTCCTGGTGTAGCGGTGAAATGCGCAGATATCAGGAAGAACACCGATGGCGAAGGCAGGTCTCTGGGCCATTACTGACACTGAGAAGCGAAAGCATGGGGAGCGAACAGGATTAGATACCCTGGTAGTCCATGCCGTAAACGTTGGGCACTAGGTGTGGGGAACATTCCACGTTTTCCGCGCCGTAGCTAACGCATTAAGTGCCCCGCCTGGGGAGTACGGCCGCAAGGCTAAAACTCAAAGGAATTGACGGGGGCCCGCACAAGCGGCGGAGCATGCGGATTAATTCGATGCAACGCGAAGAACCTTACCAAGGCTTGACATGCACTGGACAGCTGCAGAGATGTGGCCTTCTTTGGACTGGTGCACAGGTGGTGCATGGTTGTCGTCAGCTCGTGTCGTGAGATGTTGGGTTAAGTCCCGCAACGAGCGCAACCCTCGTTCCATGTTGCCAGCACGTGATGGTGGGGACTCATGGGAGACTGCCGGGGTCAACTCGGAGGAAGGTGGGGACGACGTCAAATCATCATGCCCCTTATGTCTTGGGCTTCACGCATGCTACAATGGCCGGTACAATGGGTTGCGATACTGTGAGGTGGAGCGAATCCCAAAAAGCCGGTCTCAGTTCGGATTGGGGTCTGCAACTCGACCCCATGAAGTCGGAGTCGCTAGTAATCGCAGATCAGCAACGCTGCGGTGAATACGTTCCCGGGCCTTGTACACACCGCCCGTCAAGTCACGAAAGTCGGTAACACCCGAAGCCGGTGGCCCATCCCTTGTGGGGGGAGCCGTCGAAGGTGGGATCGGTGATTGGGACTAAGTCGTAACAAGGTAGCCGTACCGGAAGGTGCGGCTGGATCACCTCCTTTCTAAGGAGCATCACCAGTATTGGTGGCCGCTTGCCTGCCCGTTCGTGGTGGGGGTGGTTGCTCATGGGTGGAACATCAACGGATGGGCGCTTCGCTCGCTGGTCGCGTGACGGTCGTAGTACTCCTCTTTTGGGGGATGGAACGGATGGTCTGGCTGGTGGGTTTGAGGTGGAGGCACGCTATTGGGTTTTGAGGCTGCACGCAGCCCTGCCCCCTTGTTGTGGGGGTGTGGGTGTGTGGCTGGTCCTCCCCGTTGCATCTGGCCTGGTGGTTGGGTGTGGTGGTGTGGGGTTGTTTTTTGAGAACTGCATAGTGGACGCGAGCATCTTGTAAGCAATTTTTAGTGTCTTTGTGATATTTTTTGTGTTGCCTAAGTCTTCAAGGGCGCACGGTGAATGCCTGGGCACGAGGAGCCGATGAAGGACGTAGGAGTCTGCGATAAGCCTCGGGGAGGTGACAACCGACCTGTGATCCGGGGATGTCCGAATGGGGAAACCCACCAGGGGTCATGCTCTGGTACCCGCCACTGAATGTATAGGTGGTGTGGAGGGAACGTGGGGAAGTGAAACATCTCAGTACCCACAGGAAGAGAAAACAATAGTGATTCCGTGAGTAGTGGCGAGCGAAAGCGGAGGTGGCTAAACCGGATCTGTGTGATACCCGGCAGGGGTTGCAGGTTCGGGGTTGTTGGGACGTGTCTGATTCTTCTGCCGGAGGGTCGACGTTTGGCATGCTGCTAGTCGAAGCCGTGGTGAGTGCGGTGGCGTAGAGGGTGTGACTCCCGTAGACGAAAGTGG
>NZ_JAKRMO010000126.1:0-1945 GCF_022346485.1 Brachybacterium sp. ACRRE
GTGTGGCGTGACGCTGTTCCCGAGTAGCACCGGGCCCGTGAAATCCGGTGTGAATCTGCCAGGACCACCTGGTAAGCCTGAATACTACCTCGTGACCGATAGCGGACAAGTACCGTGAGGGAAAGGTGAAAAGTACCCCGGGAGGGGAGTGAAATAGTACCTGAAACCGTGTGCTTACAATCCGTCGGAGCCTTTTGGGGTGACGGCGTGCCTTTTGAAGAATGAGCCTGCGAGTTAGTGGTCGGTGGCGAGGTTAACCCGTGTGGGGTAGCCGTAGCGAAAGCGAGTCTGAACGGGGCGTTCAGTCGCCGGCTCTAGACCCGAAGCGAAGTGATCTATCCATGGGCAGTGTGAAGCGCGGGTAAGACCGCGTGGAGGCGCGAACCCACTTCAGTTGAAAATGGAGGGGATGACCTGTGGATAGGGGTGAAAGGCCAATCAAACTTCGTGATAGCTGGTTCTCCCCGAAATGCATTTAGGTGCAGCGTTGCGTGTTTCGTGCCGGAGGTAGAGCACTGGATAGGCGATGGGCCCCACCGGGTTACTGACCTTAACCAAACTCCGAATGCCGGTACGTGAGAGCGCAGCAGTGAGACGGTGGGGGATAAGCTTCATCGTCGAGAGGGAAACAGCCCAGAACATCAGCTAAGGCCCCTAAGCGTGTGCTAAGTGGAAAAGGATGTGGAGTTGCTGAGACAACCAGGAGGTTGGCTTAGAAGCAGCCACCCTTGAAAGAGTGCGTAATAGCTCACTGGTCAAGTGATTCTGCGCCGACAATGTAGCGGGGCTCAAGTACACCGCCGAAGCTGTGTCACTCCGGTTTGTGCCGGGGTGGGTAGGGGAGCGTCGTGCAGACTGTGAAGCTGCGGGGTAACCCAGTGGTGGAGGCTGCACGAGTGAGAATGCAGGCATGAGTAGCGAAAGACGGGTGAGAAACCCGTCCGCCGATTGATCAAGGGTTCCAGGGCCAGGTTAATCCGCCCTGGGTTAGTCGGGACCTAAGGCGAGGCCGACAGGCGTAGTCGATGGACATCGGGTTGATATTCCCGAACCGATCGTAGGAGGACCCATACCGAGGCGTGTGATGCTAACCACCCGAGTCTCCTCCATGTCCTTCGGGATGTGGGTGGGGGTGAGGCTGGGAACCAAGCATGTAGTAGGTCAGCGCATGGGATGACGCAGTGAGGTAGCTTCCGCGGACTTAATGGAATAGTCCGTCTAAGCGTGCAGCCCGCGCACCGGTAATGCGGTGCCGTATGGGGTGAGACGTGATGGGGATCCCGTATGGGCGTAGGTGAGTGATCCTGTACTGCCGAGAAAAGTTCCGGCGTGACGAATACGGTCGCCCGTACCCTAAACCGACTCAGGTGATCAGGTAGAGAATACCGAGGCGTTCGAGAGAATCGTGGTTAAGGAACTCGGCAAAATGCCCCCGTAACTTCGGGAGAAGGGGGGCCTGAGCAGTGAGAGCTGTGAGGGCCGCAGAGACCAGGGAGAAGCGACTGTTTACTAAAAACACAGGTCCGTGCGAAGTCGTAAGACGCTGTATACGGACTGACGCCTGCCCGGTGCTGGAAGGTTAAGAGGACTGGTTAGCGCCCTTGTGGTGCGAAGCTGAGAATTTAAGCCCCAGTAAACGGCGGTGGTAACTATAACCATCCTAAGGTAGCGAAATTCCTTGTCGGGTAAGTTCCGACCTGCACGAATGGCGTAACGACTTCTCCACTGTCTCAACCGCGAACTCGGCGAAATTGCATTACGAGTAAAGATGCTCGTTACGCGCAGCAGGACGGAAAGACCCCGGGACCTTTACTATAGTTTGGTATTGGTGTTCGGGACGGCTTGTGTAGGATAGGTGGGAGACTGGGAAGCATGGACGCTAGTTCGTGTGGAGTCGTTGTTGAAATACCACTCTGGTCGTTCTGGATTCCTAACCTCGGTCCGT
>NZ_JAKRMO010000127.1:0-1481 GCF_022346485.1 Brachybacterium sp. ACRRE
GGGGAGTCGGGGCCGTGGGGAGGGTTCGTCATGGCTCCAGCATTCCCGGGCGGAGGGCGCCGCACCATCGGGGAGCACCCCGAGAACCCCCTGGGATGTCGGGGCAGAACCCTGGGATCGGCCCCGGGGCGGTGCCGGGAGGGACCCGCGCCTGCTTGGATGAGGGCGTGAGGACGACCAGGATCATCCGGCCCCGGCAGCATGCCGTGGCAGGAGTGTGCGCGGGTCTCGCCGAGCACACGGGCCTGCCCCTGGCCGCTGTCCGCGCCGGAGCCTGCGTGCTCACCGCGACGGGCGGCGCCGGGGCCCTGCTGTACGTGTGGCTGTGGGCGACGACGCCCCTCGCCGGGGCGGACGCCCCGGCGCTGCGCGCTCCTCTCACCCGGGCGTCGTCACCCGCGATGAGTGCGGGCTCGGCGGGCGCCGAGGACGAACAGGCGCGCGATCAGGCCCGGGACGGCTCGTCGAGCCGGTCCGCGCTGGGGCGGGCACCCGTCACCGAGATCCTCCTCGGACTCGCCCTGCTGCTCGCGGGCGGCGCCATGGTCGCATCGCGCATGGGAGCGCAGATCCCACTGGCGTTCTTCGTGCCCGCCGTGTTCGTGCTCATCGGCGCCGGACTCGCCTGGCGGCAGCTCCACGAGCTCCGGATCGGACGCGCGAGCGGCCCGTCGGCGCAGATCGCACGGGTCGCCGGGGCGCTCGCCCTCGTGGTGCTCGGGATCCTGCTGTTCTTCGTCTCCGACGCCGAGCCGAACGTGTGGACCGTGTTCGTGGCGGCGGCCTCCGTGCTGCTGGGCGTCGGCGTGGTCCTCGCGCCCTGGGCCGTGCGCCTGGTGCGCGACCTCGCCGAGGAGCGCGCCGCCCGCGCCCGCGAGGTGGAGCGGGCGGAGTTCGCCGCCCATCTCCATGACTCGGTGCTGCAGACGCTGGCCCTGATCCAGCAGAAGGCGGAGCCCGGATCCGAGGCCTCGCGGCTGGCGCGCGGACAGGAGCGCGAACTGCGCAGCTGGCTGTTCGCCGAGACCACCGGCAGCGGGGTCGACGGGCCGCTCGACCTCGCCTCCGAGCTCCGGCGCGCGGCCATGCAGTGCGAGCAGGAGCACGCGGTGAGGATCGACGTGGTCTCCACCGGCCGCGCCGTGCCGGAGGCGCCGGAAGGACTGCTCGCCGCGGCCCGGGAGGCGATGCTGAACGCCGCCCGGCACGCCGGGGGCACGATCAGCGTGTTCTCCGAGGCGTCGGCCGGGATGCTCGAGGTGACCGTCTCCGATCGCGGCCCCGGCTTCGATCTCGCATCCATCGACCCGGAGCGGCTGGGGGTGCGGGAGTCGATCATCGGCCGCATGCGGCGCTTGGGAGGCAGCGCGCGGATCCAGCCCGGGCCCGGCGGCACCGGGACGCGCGTCGTGCTGCGCCTCCCACGGGCCCGGGACGCGGGCGAGAACGAGCGAGCCCCCGCCCCCTCCGCAGAGTCGACC
>NZ_JAKRMO010000128.1:0-1330 GCF_022346485.1 Brachybacterium sp. ACRRE
GCACCATGGATCGGCGGGGAACCGACGGTAAGCCGCCGGCTACCCGTCGGCTTACCGTCGGTTCCCCGCCGATCCATGGTGCCGCCCGGCCGCCCGGCGGATCACTCGCGCGGAGCCCGGGAGCGCACCGCCTCGATGATCCGCAGCACGAGCAGCACCACCACGAGCGCGAGCAGCAGCCAGTACTTCGTGGCGACGGCGGCGACCCCGGCGATCACGAGCGCGGCGACGTAGACGATGTCGACCACGCGGCCCGAGACGCCGAGGAATCGCGAGCCCCATCGTCCGCGCAGCAGGCGGAGGGCGAGCAGGCCCAGGATCAGGGCGATGGCCAGGTACTTCACGTGAGGATCTCCCGCGGTCGGTTCGCCGCGAGCCTATCGGTGCCGCTGCCTCTCAGGCACCCGGGTCCGATCGGGCTCCCGTCGACGGGTCAGGACCCGCCGTCGATCTCGAGCACGCGGATCGCGAGCTGCACGCGGTTGGTGACCAGCAGCTTCTCGAAGAGGTGCCCGATGTGGGTCTTGATCGTGGGCAGGGAGAGGAACAGGGCGTCGGCGATCTCCGAGTTCGTCAGGCCCTGCGCGACCAGCCGCCCCACCTCCCACTCGCGCTCGGTGATCGCATGGGGGAGCGAGCTCGCGTCGGCGGGGACCGGCTGCGTGCGCTCGGGCATTCCGTACGGCGTCTGCTCCGCTGCGGCTTCTCGCCGGTCGGCCGACGGGTCGTAGTGTTCGACAGCAGGGCTGGTGCGGTCGGCCGCCGACGCGGCCTGGCCCCCGGGGCCTCCCGCGGCGAGGGCGACGAGGCGGCGCAGCACGGCGGGGGAGAAGCGGGCCTCTCCGCGGGCTGCCTCGTGGATGCCCTCCACGACCTGCTCGGGCGGGGAGTCCTTGAGCAGGAAGGAGACGGCGCCCGCGCGCAGGGCGTCGAGCAGGAACCCGTCGGTGTCGAAGGCGGTGAGCACCACGACACCCGGTCGCGCGCCGTCGCCGCTCAGCCGGCGCGTCGCCTCGATGCCGTCCATGCGGGGCATGCGGATGTCCATGAGCACCACGTCGGGGTCGAGCGCGGCGACCGCCTCGAGAGCGGCGGCGCCGTCGGCCGCCTCGCCGACCACCTCGATGCCGTCGCTGCCGTCGATCATCAGCCGCAGACCGGCGCGCATGAGCTGTTCGTCGTCCACGAGCAGCACGCGGACGCCGGCCGGCGCGTCGGCGCGCGACGGGTCTGCGGCGCCTGACGGACTCGCGGCGCCTGACGGGCCCGCGGCAGATGCCGGGCCGACGGCGGATGACGGGGCGGCGCCGTCCTGGGGCCCGGCATCTGC
>NZ_JAKRMO010000129.1:0-1292 GCF_022346485.1 Brachybacterium sp. ACRRE
TGAAGCGCCCTGGGTTCCGTTCCGAGTCTCACGAAGGAGAATCGGAGTATGCCCAAGAAGTTCAGCCCAGAGCTCCGTGACCGTGCCGTGCGCATGGTCCACGACCGTCAGGCCCGCGAGGGTGGTCCCCGCGCAGCATCGATCCGTGCGGTCGCCCCGCAGCTCGGTGTCGGTACGGAGACACTGCGAATCTGGTGCAACCGCTACGGCCCCACTGAGCCGGCGGGACCGGAAGGATCGCTCGAGGCGGAGAACCGTCGTCTCAGGCGAGAGCTGGCGGAGGCACAGCGAGCCAACGAGATCTTGAAGGCCGCCTCGGCGTTTTTCGCAGCGGAACTCGACCGCCCCACAACGAAATGATCGCGTTCATAGATAATCACCGCGAGCAGTTCGGGGTCGAGGCCATCTGTCGCATCCTCGGAGCGATAGAATGTGGGTTCATCACCTCCCGCGGATACCGCGCCTCGAAGAATAGGCCGGCCTCCGCTCGAAGCATGCGGGACGAGATGCTCGTGGAGGAGGTGAAGCGGATTCATCAGGAGAATTACAGCGTCTACGGGGTCCGGAAGATGTGGCACGCCATGCGGCATGCAGGATGGGACGTGGGCCGAGACCAGGTGGCACGACTGATGAAGATCGCTGGCCTCCAGGGCGTTCGCCGAGGTCGTAAGCCCGTCACCACCCGCCCCGCTGTCCGAGATGACCAGCGTCCCGACCTTGTCGAGCGGAAGTTCGTCGCGGCCCGGCCGCAGCAGCTATGGGTCGCCGATATTACCTACGTCCGGATACTCTCCGGGTTCTGCTACGTCGCATTCATCACCGATGTCTACAGCCGCAGAATCGTCGGCTGGGCAGTCGCACCCACCCTCCACACCGAGCCCCTGCCATTGCTCGCATTGGACCACGCACTCCTCTCCACCGGGGTGAGCAAGAATCAGAACGGATTGATCCACCATTCCGACAGGGGCAGTCAGTACGTCTCCCTGGCTTATTCAGACGCACTCATTACGGCAGGCGTGAAAGCTTCGGTCGGAACCGTCGGAGATAGCTACGATAACGCGCTGGCCGAGACAGTGAACGGTCTCTACAAGGCGGAGCTGATCTACTCGAAGCGGATCTGGGAGTCCGTCAGCGAGGTCGAGCTCGCCACGATGGGATGGGTCCACTGGTGGAACACGTCCCGACTGCATGAAACTCTCGACTACCGCACCCCCGCAGCGGTCGAAGCGTCCTACACTCACCCCACGACGACCGCGCCCGCCTAACCACGGAACGAAACCCAGGGCGCTTCA
>NZ_JAKRMO010000012.1:0-80614 GCF_022346485.1 Brachybacterium sp. ACRRE
TCCCCGGGCCAGGGCACCGAGCTCAAGAAGGCCATCACCCCCGGCAGCCGGGCGGGGGTGTTGGCCGTCTTGTGCTCGGGGCCCTGGCCCGGGGACGCGCCGTCCCCGAGGGGGCCGGTGAGGGTGGGAACGCGGGGTGCGCCGGCTCCGGCGCACCCGGCGATCCCACCCTCACCGCCCCCGACGGCGACGGCTCGTCCCCGGGCCAGGGCACCGAGCTCAAGAAGGCCATCACCCCCGGCCTGCTGCTGCTGTTCATCGTCGGCGACATCCTCGGCACCGGCGTCTACGCGCTGACCGGCCAGGTCGCCGGCCAGGTGGGCGGCGCGGGCTGGCTGCCGGTGATCCTCGCGTTCGCGGTCGCGATGATGACGGCGCTGTCCTACGTGGAGATGGTGACGAAGTACCCGCAGGCCGCGGGCGCCGCGCTGTACGTCCACAAGGCCTTCGGCATCCACTTCGTCACCTTCATGGTGACCTTCGCGGTGCTGTCCTCGGGCATCACCTCGGCCTCGAACAGCGCGATCTTCCTCGCGGAGAACGTGCTGGCCGTCTTCCACCTCGAGGACACCCTCGGTGCCGCCGGCTCCCATCACGTCGCCGTGATCATCGCGCTCGTCTTCATCGCCGTCGTGGCCTGCGTGAACTCCTACGGCGTGAGCGAGTCCGTGAAGGCCAACGTGGTGCTCACTCTGATCGAGCTCAGCGGCCTGGCGATGGTGCTGATCATCGGCTTCCTCGCGATCGGTCGCGGCGACGCGGACTTCTCGCGGGTGGTGCTGTTCGAGGCGCCCGAGGACAAGAGCATGTTCATGGCGGTGATCGGCGCGACCGCCCTCGCGTTCTTCTCGATGGTCGGCTTCGAGGACTCGGTGAACATGGCCGAGGAGACCGTGAACCCCTCGAAGAACTTCCCGAAGATGCTGCTGGGCGGCCTGTCGATCACGGGCGTGGTCTATGTGCTGGTCTCCCTCACGGCGGTCGCCGTGGTCCCGATCGGCGAGCTCACCACCGCCACCACCCCGCTGCTGAGCGTGGTCTCGCACGGCGCGCCGAACCTGCCGATGGACACGATCTTCCCGATCATCTCGATCTTCGCGGTCGCCAACACCGTGCTGATCAACATGATGATGGCCTCGCGCCTGCTCTACGGCATGGCCAAGCAGGGCGTGCTCCCGCCGTTCCTGGGGGTCGTGCTCAAGGGGCGCCGCAGCCCCGTGGGAGGCATCGTCTTCTCGACGCTCCTCGCCTTCGCGCTCGTGGTGGTCGTCAGCTACGCCCTGCCGGAGACCATCATCAAGAACCTCGGCGGAACCACGGCGCTGCTGCTGCTGATCGTGTTCTGCCTGGTCAACGTCTCCGTGATCGTGCTCCGCAAGGACCCGGGCGCGAAGGGGCACTTCCGCACGCCCACAGTGGTGGCCGTGGTCGGCGGGGTCACGTCGCTGATCCTCGTCACCCCCATCGCCCAGCCCAAGGAGAACTACTTCATCGCGGGCGGACTGCTCGGTGTGGGCCTCGTGCTGTACGTGATCACCTACCTGTACAACTCCGCGATCAAGGGCCGGCGCACGCGCTTCCACGACCAGGACGAGATCGGCCGCGAGTGAGCGGCCGGGTGCCTGGTCGCGGCGCCCGTCGAGACCTCGAGACCCCGATCCTCCCCGAGCAACCCGAGCAACCCGAGCCACCCCGAGACACCTGGAGTCGACGATGAAGATCCTGCTCGGCTACGTGCCCAGCCCCACCAGCGAAGCCGCCCTCGAGTACGCACTGGAGGAGGCGAGGACCAAGGACGCCACGCTCGTGGTGCTCGCCTCCGAGCGCAGCGACGATCCCCGCAAGAGCGCGGGCGACGCCGGGCGCGAGCCCCTGCACGAGCGGCTCGATGCCAGCGGCGTGCACTTCGAGCTGCGGGTCGTGCCGCGGCGCGACGACGCGGCCGACGACATCCTGCAGACCATCGAGAACGAGAAGATCGACCAGGTCGTGCTGGGGGTGCGCCGCCGCACCCCCATCGGCAAGATGCTGCTGGGGTCCACCGCGCAGCGCGTGATCATGGAGGCGCCGTGCCCCGTGGTGTGCGTGAAGCCGAAGACGCGGGGGCGCTGAGGGGACGAGCTCAGCACTCTCCTCGGCCGCCGCTCACCCCGTCCGCACCACGATCTCGCGCATGGCCCGTGCGGCATCCTCGGCACGGCCCTCGCTGATCGCGCGGACAACCTGCAGATGCAGGTCCACGTCGTGCGGTTCGGGCGGCAGGTCCGCGCGCTCCACGAGCGCTCTCTCGCGCAGGCTCTCCTCGATCACCGTGCGCAGCCGCGCGAACATCGCGTTGTCGCAGAGCGCGAGGACCGCGGCGTGCAGGGCGCTGTCGACGGCGAGGAACGAGTCCGGGCCGTCGGCCCCGGGGACCGCGCCGAAGCCCGCCCACTGACGCATCTGCGCGGCCGCGTCCTCGAGCGCACGGAGGCTCACTCCCGTGGCCTCACCGGCGGCGACCCGCTTCGCCGCCGCGGCGGCGGCCTCCGGCTCGACGGCGCGGCGCAGGGCGCGCAGCTCGGCGATCTGCGTCGTCCGTTCAGGTCCGGCGAGGCGCCAGCGGATCACGAGCGGATCCAGCACGTCCCAGTGCTCGCGGCCCCGCACCCGCAGGCCCACGCGCCGCCCGGCGCTGAGCATGCCCAGGGCGGTCAGCACGCGGGTCGCCTCGCGGATCACGCTGCGCGAGGCGCCCGTGCGCCCGACCAGGCCCTCGACGGTGTCCGCGTGCCCCGCGGGCAGGTCGCCGCGGACGATCGCCGTTCCCAGCTCGTCGAGCGCCCGGTCGAAGCGCGTCGGATGCGCGCCGGTCCGGTCGTCGTGCCCGCTCGCCGGCGGCAGCCCGTCGTGCCCGCTCACGCCTGCGAGACCGGCGAGACGACGAGCTCGTCCACGCACATGTGCGCCGGGGCGTCGAGCACGAAGCAGGCGGCGCGCGCCACGTCCTCGGGGCTGAGCATGACGGCGCGGGCCGCGGCGTCGGGCACCTCGGGGCGCTGGTCGAGGAAGTCGGTCGCGACGTCGCCCGGGCACAGGTGGCACGCGCGCACGCCGTGACCCGCCTCCTGCTGGTTCAGGGTGCGCACCAGGGAGCCGAGCGCCGTCTTGGACGCCGAGTAGGCGACGCCGGCCCCCGGCTGGAAGCTCCAGCCCGCGAACGAGGAGATGACGACGGCGACGCCGCCGCTCGTGCGCAGGTGGGGGAGGGCGGCGTCCAGAGCGCTCGCCACGGCGGTCAGGTTCGTGGCCACGACCTGGTCGAACTCGCCGAGGTCCTGATCCTCCCAGCGCCTGTGCGGCACGTTGAGACCGGCCGCGAGCACGAGCCCGTCGAGCCGTCCGAAGCGGCCGGTGACCTGTTCGACCGCCGAGCGCACGGCCTCGCGGTCCTGGACGTCGAGCGGAAGGGCCAGCCCGATCCCGCCGACGTCCTCGATCGCGCGGACCGTCTCCTCGAGAGCAGCAGCCCGACGGCCGCTCACGGCCACGTCCCACCCCGCGCGGGCGGCGGCGATCGCGCTCGCACGACCCATGCCGCTGCCGCCGCCGGTCACCCAGAGGACCCGGCCCGCGGGCGCGTCGGCCGCGCGGGACTGCGGGGTGTCGTGCGTGGTCATGGCGTCCTCCGGAGGGTCGTCGTGCGCGCGGCGAGCGGAGTGCCGTGCGCGTCGCTCTGAATAGTATGCTTTTTCGACACGGCGTTGAACACCGGGCAGAGAGCGTCGACGCACACCACCGAGGCGTCGACGCTCAGCACCGGGGACTCGACGCGCACCACCGAGGAGGAGCGAGCGATGGAGCTGGATCTCAAGGACCGCGTCGTGGTCGTCACGGGCGCCGCGCGCGGCATCGGCGCGGTGATCGCCGGGCGCTTCGCCGCGGAGGGCGCGCGCGTGGTCGCCCTGGACCTCGCCTTCCCCGAGGACGCATCCGACGGTGCCGCGGAACCGGCTCCCTCGAGCGCCCCGTCGGCCCCTGCGATCACCCGTGTCACCTGCAACGTGGCCGACCCGGAGTCGGTCTCCGCCGCGGTCTCGGAGATCGTCGAGCGCCACGGCACGATCGACGTGCTCGTGAACAACGCGGGCATCAACGTCGAGGGGCCCGTCGCCGACCTCGAGTGGGAGCGCTGGCGCGCGTGCTTCGACGTGAACATGGGAGGCGTCTTCCTCATGAGCCGGGCCGTCGCCCCGGTCATGCAGGCGGCCGGCCGCGGTCGGATCATCAACGCGGCGTCCTTCGCGGCCATCGTGCCGAGCGTCGGCAGCGCCGCCTACGCGGCCTCGAAGGCGGCGGTCGTCCAGTTCACGCGGGTGCTCGCCTCCGAGCTCGGCCCGTGGGACATCACGGTGAACGCCTATGCGCCGGGCATGGTCCCCACCGCGATGAACGGCTTCGCCGAGATGCCCCAGGACGCCCAGGACCGCCTCCTGGACACGCTCTCGCTGCGGCGCTGGGAGAGCCCGGACGACGTCGCGAACCTGCTGATCTTCCTCGCGAGCGACGCCGCCGGCTACATCACCGGGACCCTGCTGGACGTCTCCGGCGGGAAGCTCGCCACCCAGATCCCGGCCCGCGCCTACGGGCGCTGATCCGAGGGCTCCTCCGCATCCCCGCCGAACACGTCGGGGACCCCGTCGGCATCCGCGTCGGCCGCCTCGCGCTCGGCGATCCGCTTGTAGTGCCGATCCCGGGGCAGCAGGATCACCGCGCCCACCACGGCGGCGAGCACGGAGGCGGTGAGCACTCCGACCTTCGCGTGGTCGTGCATGGGGTCGGACGCCTCGAAGCTGAGCTCCGAGACGAGCAGCGAGACGGTGAAGCCGATGCCCGCGAGGGCGGCCATGCCCACGAGGTCCATCCAGCGCACATCGGGATCGAGGTTCGCGCGCTGCAGGCGCGTGACCAGGAACGTCGAGCCGACGATGCCGAGGATCTTGCCGCACACGAGCCCCACGACCACGCCGATCGCGACGCTCGACTCCCAGGCCTCGAGGAGCCCGCTGGCGCCGCCCACGGCCACGCCCGCGCTGAAGAACGCGAACACGGGCACCGCGATCCCGCTGCTCAGCGGCCGGAAGCGGTGCTCGAAGGTCTCGGCCAGCGAGTACTTCGCGCCCAGGCGGGTGCGCGAGCGCACCGGCACCATGAAGGCGAGGACCACGCCGGCGATCGTCGCGTGCACGCCCGAGTTCAGGAACAGCGCCCAGGTGATCGCCCCGAGCGGCAGCAGCAGGAACCACGCCGCGCCGTAGGAGATCCTGAACAGGGACTCGGCGCGCGTGGCCAGCAGACGGTACGCGGCGATCGGCACGATCGCGAGCACCAGGTAGAGCAGGTGCAGGTCGCTCGAGTAGAAGATCGCGATGATGAGGATCGCGATGAGGTCGTCGACGATCGCGAGGGTCAGCAGGAAGGTGCGCACGGCGCTGGGCAGGTGCGAGCCCAGCAGGGCGAGCACGGCGAGGGCGAAGGCGATGTCCGTCGCGGCGGGGATCGCCCAGCCCGTGAGCGCCCCCGGCGGACCGAAGACGTTGATGACCGTGAAGATGACGGCGGGCACGGCGACGCCTCCGGCCGCGGCGACGACCGGCACCAGCGCCTTCCCCGGTGAGCGCAGGTCGCCCACCGTGAACTCCATCTTGAGCTCGAGGCCCGCGAGGAAGAAGAAGATCGCGAGCAGCCCGTCGGCCGCCCAGTGCCCGATGCTGAGGTTCAGGTGGAAGCTGCCCACGTCGAAGCCCAGATGCGCATCGCGCACCCCGAAGTACGCCGGGGCGAGCGGAGAGTTCGCGAGCACGAGGGCGAGCACGGTCGCCCCCAGCAGCACGAATCCGCCGGTGGTCTCCTGCGTGAGGATCCGCTCGATGCGCAGGTGCTCGCGGTAGGTGCCGCGCTCGAGGATCCTGCGGCGTCGTCGGGACTCGTGCTCGGTGCGTCGTCGACTGGTCATGATGCGGCTCTCCTCGGGAGTGGGGGTGCCGGGGTCTCAGGGCTCATCGGGCCGGGGCGGGGAGTCGAAGGCCCCTGCGGGCTTCCGGCTGCGGCCGACGGGCGGGACGGCGGGGCGCGTGCCGCGCACGTCGGGGTCCAGATGCGCGAGCGCCGCGCCGACCTCGCCGTCGGTCGTCACGAACAGCATGACGATGCGGCCCAGCAGCAGCAGGGTGAGGGCGAGCCCGATGGCCTTCAGCCACAGGGGCTGGGCGATGAACAGCAGCATCATCGCGATCAGCGTGGGCGCGAGGTACATGACGGCGCGCTGCACGTAGCCGCCGAAGCTGGGCATCTTCACGCCCGAGGTCTCGGCGAGCGACTTCACCATGAAGTTCGGGCCGTTGCCGATGTAGGTCATCGCTCCGCAGAGCACGGCGCCCAGCGAGATCGCCATCAGGTACAGCTCGGGGACGTCGGCCACGCGCGGCTCGCCCGGCAGCTGCGAGGCCATCTCGAAGAAGGTCGCGTAGGTGGGGGCGTTGTCCAGGACAGAGCTCAGACCGCCCGTGAACACGAACAGCGTGATCTCGTTCAGAGGGAGCGACGGGGCGGCGGAGCGCAGCACAGCGAGCGCCGGGATCATGGTGAGGAAGATGCCGACGAAGAGCGCCGCGACCTCCTGGATGGGCCCGAACTCGAACTCGTTCTCGTCGTAGCGGATGCTGCGGCTGCCCAGGAACAGCGAGCACAGGGCCGCGCCGATCATGACGATCTCCCGCCAGGGCACGTACTGGGTCCACGTCGCATCGCCCTCGACGATCGCGTCGGGATCCAGCGAGGGGATGAGCGCGACCGCGAGGATGATGATCGCGAACCAGATCGCGTTGCTCGCGCCCACGAGCTTCAGCGGGATCACGTTCACGGTATCCGCGTAGACGTCCTCCGTGGCCTCGTGCGCGATGATCCGGCGGTCGAGCGCCCAGTACGTCAGCAGCAGCAGGGCGTTGACGAACAGCCACATCGGCAGCAGGTGGAAGGTCCAGGTGAACGGCACGCCGCGCAGCATCCCCAGGAACAGCGGCGGGTCGCCGAGCGGGGTGAGCAGGCCGCCGCAGTTGGCGACGATGAAGATCGCGAAGACGACCGTGTGCGCCTTGTGCCGACGTTCGAGGTTCGTGTTCAGCAGCGGGCGGATCAGCAGCATGGCGGCGCCCGTGGTGCCGATGAAGCTCGCGAGCACCCCGCCGATCGCGAGGAAGATCGTGTTCACGCGCGGTGTCGCGGCGATGTCGCCGCGCAGGAAGAAGCCGCCGGAGACGATGAACAGGGCGAGGAGGAGCGCGATGAACTGCCCGTACTCCACGAGAGCGTCGATCACCAGGTGCCACTGCCCGACGGCGATCACGCCGATCGCGACGGGCAGGCCCAGCAGGAGGGCGTAGATCAGCTGGTTCCGCGGACGGTCCCAGAGCTTCGAGAGCGCGGGGACGAGCGGTGCGATCGCGATCGCCGCGAGCATCAGCACGAACGGGGCGATCGTCCAGGCCGGGAATGTCATCGGGCCTCCAGGGCAGGACGGGGTCGGGGATCAGGGCACTCTATGCCCCGATGCCGACCAGACTTCCCGGCTCACCGCAGTCCATGGTGCCACGGGGGTCGAGGCCCCGGAGAGGCGTCCGGGAGATGGGAAGGCGCGGATGCGGGCGAGCCGCGCCGGTGCTCAGGAGGCCGCGAGCGCCCCCGCGACGTTCCGCAGGAACCGCTCGCACCACTCGAGCTGGGTGATCTCCACGAACTCGTCGGTGCCATGGGCCTGGGCGATGTCGCCGGGTCCCACGACCACGGCGGCCATGCCCGCGTGCTCGTAGATGCCCGCCTCGGTGCCGTAGGTGACCTTCTCCTCCGTGCGCTCGGCGCCGAGGGCCACGGCCGCGCGGGCCGCCGGGCCGTCGGCCGAGCCGTCGAGTCCGTACAGCAGGGAGACGACGTCGAGCTGCGCGCCAACCCGCTGCGCGGCGACGGGGTCCGAGGGATCGGCGGGGGCGTCGGCCCTCATCTGCTGATCGAGGCGGTCGATCTCCTCCTGGATGCGGGCGACGATCGGCTCGACGTCGACCTGCGGCAGGGCGCGGAACTCGAACTTCAGATGGACGTCCTGGGGGACGGTGTTGGTGGCGATGCCGCCGTCGAAGAGGTTCACGCCGCCCGTGGTCCAGGCGACGGGGAAGGCGGGATCGTGCGGGCCGTTCTCCCGCAGATCGTCGATGATCTCGCGGTGGAACCAGTCCACGAACCGCGCGGCGTAGCGGATCGCGTTCAGGCCGTGGGGGAGCAGGCTCGAGTGGGCGGCGACGCCGTGGAAGTCGGCGTGCAGCACGTTCATCGACTTGTGGGCGGGCACGGCCCGCATGGACGTCGGCTCGCCCACGAAGGCGACCGCGGGCCGGATCCCGAGCTCTTCGAGCTGGGTGACGAGCGCGCGGGCGCCGTTGCAGGTGGTCTCCTCCTCCCAGGTCGCCGCGATGTGCACGGGCACGGTGCGCCGGGCGGCCGCGAACTCGGGGGCGAGCGCCGTCGCGATCGCGAGGTAGGACTTCATGTCCGCGGTGCCGCGCCCGTAGAGCCGACCGTCGCGCTCGGTGGGCGTGAAGGGCTCCGATGCCCAGTCCTGGCCCGTCACCGGCACGCAGTCCGCGTGCCCGGCGAGCAGGACGCCGCGGCGGGTCGGGTCCTCGGGGTCGACGAAGAGAGCGTCGGCGCCGGGATCGCCCTCCTCGTTCGCGGGGAAGGTCGCCACGAGGTTCGCGTTCCTCCCGTCGCCCCTGGGCCGCACGTGCACCTCGGCGCCGGCCTCCCGCAGCGCCCGCTCCATGAGCTCGATCGCGGGCAGGTTGCCGGTGTCCGAGGTGGTGTCGAGCGCGACGAGCGCCTCGACGAACTCGCGAGCGGTCGAGGGCAGGGTCGAATCAGGGGTCGGAGCAGCGGAAGACGAGGTCATGGGCCCACTGTACGGGCGATGGCCAGCGCGGCGCGTGGCCCGATGACCCGATGAGTCCGGGCGTGTCCGCCCGCAATGTCCGGTGGGTACAGCCCCAAGAAGCTGTGGATTCTGGCATGTGTCTGGTAGGCCACATACGCTGAGGCGTCGGCCGAATCCGAGTGCGGGGGCGAGTCCCGTGCGTCATCGTCGATCGGAGACACGTGAACACGTCATCCGCAGCCCCGTTCAAGCATCCGGACGAACCTCCCACGACGACGACGGGAGGGACCCCGTTCGCGGACCTCCCACCGCGCAAGACCATCAAGGAAGCGGTCGCGGCATCGGCGATGGGCAACGCCACCGAGTGGTACGACTACGGCGTCTACGCCGTGGTCGCCACCTACATCGCCTCGCACTTCTTCCCGGAGGGGTCCGCGGCCCAGTTCTGGACCTATGCGTTCCTCGCGATCTCCTTCATCGCCCGCCCCTTCGGCGGCTTCATCTGGGGGCCGCTCGGCGACCGTCTGGCAGGAAGCACGTCCTCGCCCTCACGATCATCATCATGTCCCTCGCCACGACCCTCATCGGCGTGCTCCCCACGTATGAGCAGGTGGGCATCCTCGCGCCGATCCTCCTCGCGGTGCTGCGCATCGTGCAGGGCTTCTCGACGGGCGGCGAGTACGGCGGCGCGGCCACGTTCATGGCCGAGTACGCGCCGGACAAGCGACGCGGCCGTTACGGCAGCTTCCTCGAGTTCGGCACGCTCGGCGGCTTCGCGCTCGGCACCATCGTGGTGCTGATCCTGCAGCTCATCCTCTCCGAGGACGCCATGGCCTCGTGGGGCTGGCGCCTGCCGTTCTTCCTCGCGCTGCCGATGGGTCTGATCGGCCTCTACCTGCGGTCGCGCCTCGACGAGACCCCGGTCTTCCAGGATCTCGAGCACGAGGGCGAGGCGCAGGAGTCCGCCGTGCACGGGCTCGTCAGCCTGATCCGCGACTACTGGAAGCCGATCCTCACGATGGCGGGCCTCGTGATCCCGCTGAACATCGCGAACTACACCCTGCTCACCTACATGCCGGGCTACCTCGAGACCAAGATCAACATGTCGGCGAACCAGTCCCTGGCGACGATCCTGATCGGCGAGGTCATCATGATGGCCCTGCTGCCCTTCTGCGGCGGCCTCTCCGACGTGATCGGCCGCAAGAAGATGTGGTGGACATCGATGATCGGCCTGTTCGTGATGGCCCTTCCGATGTACTACCTGATGGGCCAGGGCTTCGTGTGGGCGATCATCGGCTTCGCGGTGCTGGGACTGCTGTACATCCCGCAGCTGTCGACGATCTCCGCGACATTCCCGGCGATGTTCCCGGCGCATGTGCGCTTCGCGGGCTTCGCCGTGACGTACAACTTCTTCACCTCGGTCTTCGGGGGCACGGCCGCGCCGATCAACGAGGCCGTGGTGAGCGCGACCGGTTTCCTCGAGTTCCCGGCCGTGTACGTCATGTTCGGCTGCCTGTTCGGCATCGTCGCGCTGTTCTTCCTCAAGGAGACCGCGGGCGCCTCGCTCGTGGGCACCGATGTCCCCGAGTCCCAGCCCGAGGACTACGGCGTCGAGGCGATCACCTCCGAGACCCAGGCCCTCGACGACTGCGGCCGCTGACCGCGAGCGGGCCGAGGCGCGGCCGGTCTGACAGGATCGAGCCATGACCTCGCCCTCCGCGGCCACCAGCGCCCACGCGGCCGACGCCGCAGCATCCGCATCCGCCCCGAGCACCGAGACCGGGAAGACGCCGAGCATTCGGCGCTTCCGACAGGTCGATGTGTTCGGGGCGGATGCGTTCGCCGGCAATCCCCTCGCCGTCGTCGTCGATGCCGAGGGTCTGAGCGATGAGCAGATGCAGCGCATCGCCTCGTGGACGAACCTCTCCGAGACCTCGTTCCTGCTCGCCCCCACCCGAGCCGGCGCCGACTACCGCGTCCGCATCTTCACCCCCTCGACCGAGCTCGACTTCGCCGGCCACCCGACCCTCGGCAGCGCCTCCGCCTGGCTCGCCGGCCGGGCGGGCGGCGGGGGAGCGACGGGTTCGGCCGACGACTGCATCGTCGTGCAGGAATGTCGTGCGGGCCTCGTCGAGGTGCGGGTGCGCGGCGACGAGCTCGCCTTCGCCGCTCCGCCCCTCGTGCGCAGCGGACCGATGGGCGCCGACCACGTCGCGGACGCCGCTGCTGCCCTCGGGATCGATCCCGCGGACGTCCTCGATCATGCCTGGGTCGACAACGGCGCCGGCTGGTGCGTCCTCGAGCTCGCCTCGGCGCAGGACGTGCTCGACCTCGAGCCCGATCTCGCGGCGATCCCGGGGCGCAAGATCGGCGCGCTCGGTGCTGTCGGGGCGACAGCGGACGCCCCGACCGCGGACGCCGACGGGCCCGCCTACGAGGTCCGCGGCTTCGTCGCGCCCGGTCCCGTCTCCGGCACGCCCGGCTACGAGGACCCCGTGACCGGCAGCCTCAACGCCGGCATCGCGCAGTGGATGCTGGAGCGCGGACGGTTCGCCCCGCCGTGGACGGTCCGGCAGGGCACCCGGCTGGGGCGCGACGGCCGCGTCCTCGTCGACGTCGACGCCGAGGGGACGATCTGGATCGGCGGGACGGTGAGGACCGGCATCCAGGGCGAGATCCTCGCCTGAGGCCCGGTTCCGTGGGCCCCGTCGACCCGGTGGGTCGGCAGCGCCTGCTCGGCGGGGTCGGATCCGCTCTTCGGGCCGGGCCCGAACTGCTCTGATCGGCCCGGTCAGGACGCGTCGCGTCGGGTCAGCCGATCGACGGCGGAGCCGTGTTGGTGCCCGCGAGCCCGTACGCCTCGCCCTCCTCGACGAACAGCCGCAGCCGCTCGTTGAGGTCCAGCCAGCCCGCGTCGTAGCCGGCGGCGACGCCATCGGGGATCTCGCCCATCTGCACGTGGTCGACGGTGATGCGCGTGTCCTCGCCCTCGTCGGCGAAGACGTAGGAGACGGTGCCCCAGCTGGGACCGCCCATCCCCATGTTCCCCGTCCAGGCGTAGGTGCGCTCGTGGTCGATCTCGGTGAGGATGCCCCAGGCGGCGCGGTGGGACCCGGAGTGCTCGACGATCGGCGCACCGACCTCGACGGGCATCTCGATCGCGGACCCGGGCTGATCGCGCAGGGTGTAGGGCGCGCCCCACCACTGCGAGGGGTGCTCGCGGAAGGCGCGCCACACGGCCTCCCGGGACGCGGCGATCACGATGGACTGGGTGACGTGCATGGTCGTGAGTGACATGGCGTTCTCCTCGGCGCTGAGCCGCAGTCGGTGCAGGGAGGTGGCGAGAGAGCGGTCCGGCGGAGCGAGCCAGCCGATCGTCGCCTCGTAGAGGGCGGAGCCGTTCAGGGCGTTGATGCGCTCGCGGCCGCTGCGGGACGCGAGCACGAGATCCGCCTCGCGCATCTGCTGCAGATGGCGCAGGGTCGCGAAGCGGCTGGTCGAGAGGCCCTCGTCCTCGAGGGTCTCGTGGATCCGTCCGGTGGGGGCAGGAGCGCCCCGCAGGATCTCGACGATCCGGCGCCGCGCGGGATGCGCGAGGGCGTCCCAGACCGATGTGTGCCGTGCACGGGCATCGGGATCGGCCATCGGGGACCTCCGCCAAGACATGTGCGGGCATCCGCACATGTTGAGCATGCGCTTGCCGGGGTCAGGAGTCAAGGGGGGGGAGCCGCGGGTCCGGCGGCGGCGAAGGGAAAGCGCGACGGCGAGAGCCGACCCCGGGTGCCGGACCGAGCATCGAAAGGTGAGTTGTTGCTGCTATTCGGGCTCTATAAGAGCAACAACTCACCTCTCGCCGGCCGATCTCGCCGGCCTATCGCATGCGCCGATCTCGCCGGCCGATCGCGTCGGCCGACGGGGCCGCTCAGCTGGTGCGGCGGCGCCTGCCCGAGCGCTTGGCCGTCTGCTTCACGGGCGGCTCGATCGCGCGCACCAGGCGCTCGTGCCCGGTCTCCTCGAGCTCGGCGATGTCGTCGTTGGCCTTGAGGAAGTCGGAGAAGGAGCGGAAGCCCAGCAGCTTCTCGCTGAACGAGGGGTCCATGCGGCGCATGTACGTCTTCACGAGCGAGCTGTGCAGCCACTCGGTGTCGTCCCGCTCGCCCAGCTGCAGGGCGCGACCCAGCAGCCTGCTCGCCGCCGCCTGCGCCTCCTCGGGGCTGATGTCGTCGGAGTCGTCGATGTCCAGATCCGCTTCGAGAGCATCGAGGTCCGCATCGGAGGAGGCAGCTTCGACCTGGTCCGCGCCGTCAGCAGCATCGCCCCCGCGCTCGGAGCCCTTGTGCTTGCCGCCCTTGCCGCCGTTCCCGGCGGAGCCCTTGGCGCCCTTCGACCCCTTGGCGGCGGAGCCGGAGCCGTCGGCCGACTCGGCGCCGGTGGACCCGGCACCGGGAGCGTCGGACCCGTCGGACCCGTCGGACCCGCTCGACCCGCCCGCGCCGTTCGTGCCGTCCGATCCGTTCCCGCCGTCGGCCCCGCCCCGGCCCTTCTTCGCGCCGGAGCCGCCGCGCGCGGAGCGGGACTTCGCCGGCTTCTCGGGCAGCTCGATGCCGGGCAGGGTCTCGTAGGAGTCGAACTGGTCGCAGGCAGCGGCCAGGGACTTCGCGGTCGAGCCGGCCACGCCCACCGCGGCGACGTAGGTGCCCAGGCGCTTGCAGCGCTGGGCGAGCGGGACGTAGTCGCTGTCCCCGGCGACGATCACGACATGCGTGAGGTCGGGGATCCGGAAGCAGTCCTCGACGGTGTCGACGGCCAGGCGGATGTCCGCGCCGTTCTTCGCGTAGGCGGCGGCCGGGAACAGCTGCACGAGGTCCACGGCGCGCGCGACCAGCTGCGAGCGGTAGTCGGCGTTCACGGGCGCCGACCAGTCGGCATACGCCCTGGTCAGCATGATGGAGCCGAAGGATGCGGCGTGGTCGATGAGTGCGCCCACGTCGACCGTGGCCTCGGCGAGGCGCTCGGCGACCTCGGGGTCGGTGGGGTCGGCGGCGATCTTCTGGCGGTCGCGGCTGAAGGAGTGGCGCCCGTGCACGCGGTCGTACCAGGACATGACGATGTTGTCGAAGTCCAGGTAGACGGCGACGCGAGGGTCGGTGGAGTCTGCCATGGGTCCAGTCTGCCCGTTCGACGGCCCTCCCGGCGACGTCCCGTCAGCGGAGGGCGACGTCCCGTGCGCGGAGGGCGACGTCCCGTGCGCGGAGGGCGCCTCAGGCGTTCGCCGGATCGGGGAGGGGCGTCGGCGTCGACGGCGACGTCCCCGTGCCGGCGGTCAGACGCGCGCCGACACGACGCGGCGGGGCCTCGAGCGCCAGACCCGTCAGCGCGAGGGTCCAGACGCTCAGGGTGAGGATCTGGAACCGCTGGGCGATGCCCTCGGCCGCGGCGAGACCGGGACGGACGAGCACCAGGGCATCCGCGCCGAGCGCGACGGCGCACCCCGCGGCGACGGCCCCGACCGCCGCGCCCAGCCAGGGTCTGCGGAGGTGCCCCGTGCCGCGCAGGAGAAGCGCGGCCGCGGCGGCGCCCACCGCCATCCCTCCCACCGAGAGGATGCTGACGCCGTTGTGGACCGCCTCCTGGAGCGCCGCGGAGGCACCCTGACGGCTCGCCCTGGGGACCCCGGCCTCCTCCCCGAGCACCGTGGAGGGCAGCGTCACGATCGCCGCCAGGATCCCGCCGACGGAGAACGAGGCCACCCCGGCCATCAGCACGTTCCGCAGGCGCGAGCGCGGGAAGCGGCGGGCGAGGGGCGGCAGGAGCCCGAGCGTCAGCACCGCGGCCGCGACGTCCGTCGTGCGCAGGAACGCGGAGCCGGGGCGGCCGGGGATCTCGAGCTCGCTGACCACGACGCTCCAGTCGTGGGTGCCCGGAAGGGCGAGATCCAGGAGGAAGTTCGAATAGAGCACCGCCGCGGCTGCCCCGGTCAGCAGGAGCGCTCCGCGCCGCAGTCCTCGTCGTGCCATCGTCTCGCCTCTTCTCTCGTGCTGCGCGACGATTCTGCGACCCGTCACTGGGAAATGCGGGTGATCTGCGACGGAGATCATCGGGAGAGGAACCTGATTGCGCGGGGTGCGACGCCGCTTAGAGTCGGGCCGTGATCCTCAGCTTCGCGAGCACCGGCGGCGCGGCACTCTGCTACGGCACCGGCTCGGTGCTCCAGGCCTCCGCGGCTCGCCGCACGAGCGCCGCCTCCGGGCTCGATCCCCGGCTCCTGGTGCGTCTTCTGCGCTCGTGGCGCTATCTGATCGGGATCGCCCTGGACGGTCTCGGCTTCGTGCTCTCCCTTCTCGCGGTGCGCACGCTGCCGCTGTTCGTCGTGCAATCCGTGGTGGCGAGTTTCCTGGTGGTCACGGCGGTGCTCGCGGCGATCCTCCTGCGCACGCCGCTGACGAGGAAGGACGTCGCGGGGATCGCGGTCGTCGTGGTGGGCCTCGTGCTCGTGTCCCTGGCGGCCGCTCCCGATCGCGCCGTGACCCTCCCGATGCCCGGGCAGTGGGCGGTGCTGGGGAGCGCGCTCGCGCTCGTGCTGATCGCGGCGGTCGGCGCCCGCGCCCCGCAGGGGAGCGACGGCGTCCGCAGCGCCGGGATCCTGGGTGCTGTCGCCGGGTTCTCGTTCGGCGTCACCGCCGTGGCCGCCCGCGTGCTGCCCGTTCCGGCCGTGGTCTCGGCCCCCGCGACGGTGGACTGGGCGCGCGAGCTGCTGGTCTCTCCCACGGCGTACGCGCTCGTGGTGTGCGGGGTGCTCGCGCAGCTGGCGTACTCGACGGCGCTCCAGCGGGGCAGCGTCACCCAGGCGACGGCTCCGCTCGTGGTGGCGGAGACCCTCGGCCCCGCGCTCGTGGGCGTCCTCGCCCTCGGCGACCGCCCCCGCGCGGGGTGGGAGCTCGCTGCGGTGCTGGGATGCCTCATCGCGACGGCGGGGGCCGTCGCGATCGCACGGTTCGGGGAGGCGCCGCCCGGGCCGACGGCCGACGCGCCCGAGACGACTCGGAATGCAGGGGGAACGAGCTCATGACGGAATCCACGCAGCGCGGCACCGCGCCCACCGCACCCACGGCGCCCGCAACGTCCACCGCGTCCGCCGCGTCCGCCGCGTCCGCCGCGTCCGCCGCGTCCATGGTGACCGCGGACCCTCCGGATTCCCCGGAACAGCAGATCCTTCGGAATCCGTCGGAGTCGGGTGGACGACGGGCCGACGACCGGCCGATCCGCGCGAGCCGCTGGCATGCGCGCGACAGCCGCTGGCCGGACCGGCTCGCGGCCGCCATGTTCGCCTTCGCGGCCCTGAACCTGCTGGCCACGGTGCTGCCGCACTGGCACAGGTACTTCGACCGCCCGCACGATCCGATCTCCGCGCTGACCATCCCCGTGGTGCCCGGTTTCATCTACACGGCGCTCGTCGTGGTCATGGGGGTGGCGCTGCGCCGACGCCTGCGCGCCGCCTGGTGGCTCGTGCTGCTGTGGTGGTGCGTGGTGCCGCAGATCGGGCGCCTCCTGCTGATCGCGCACGATCGGCGCGCGGTCCTCTCGATGGTCGGCGTCGTCCTCGGCATCGGAGCCCTCGTGGTGCTGGTGCGCTCCTGGCCGCAGTTCACCGCGCGCCGGGCTCCGGGCAGCCTGCGCCTGTCCCTCGCCATGCTGCTCGGGGGCGGAGCGGTGACCGTGGGCGTCGGCATGGTGCTTGTCGGCCGCTTCGGCACCGCCGGGACCGCGGGCACGGCGCTGCGGTTCGTGCTCGGCCGACTCGCCGGGGACGTCGGCCTCCGCGAGATCGTCCGCGGGGTCCACGCCCCGTTCTGGGTGCACGCCGTGATCGGGCTCCTGGGAGCCGTCGTCGTGCTCACGTCGGCGACCCTCCTGTTCCGCCCACCGCGGCGGCGCCAGGAGCTCGCCGTCCCGGACGAGGCCCGAGTGCGCACACTGCTGAGGGAGTTCGGCGACACCGACTCGCTCGGGTACTTCGCCACGCGCCGCGACAAGATCGTGACCTGGGACGTCGAGCCCGACGGCGATCCTCTCCAGGACCAGCGCCCGCGCGCGGGCATCTCGCACCGGACGATCGGCACGATCGATCTCGCGAGCGGGAACCCCGTGGGGGACCCCGCGCGGTGGGATGCGGCGATCTCCGCCTGGCGCGCCCAGGCCCGATCCGCGGGGCTCTCCGTCGCCGTGATCGGTGCGGGCGAGGAGGCGGGCATCGCCTTCGCCCGCTCGGGCATGGTCGTCTACGACATCGGCGACGAGGCCGTGCTCGACCTGCGCGACTTCACGCTCGCCGGACCCGAGCGCCGCTCGCTGAGGAGGGCCGTGGCCCATCTGCGCGAGCGCGGGCACGCGGTGGAGATCCTGCGCCACGGCGCGCTCGGCCCCGAGGACCTCGCCGAGCTCGAGGACGCCGCGGCGCGCTGGCGCGGGGACGGCGGCGAGGAGAGGGGATTCTCGATGGCGCTGGGGCGCCTGGGCGATCCGCTGGACTCGGACTGCCTGCTGGTGCGGGCACGTGACGCGGAGGGTCGCCTGCGCGGGTTCCTCAGCTTCGTCCCCTGGGGGTCGAGGGGAGCATCCCTGGACCTCATGCGCCGGGACCCGTCGTCGGAGAACGGACTGATCGAGCTGATGGTCTGCGAGCTCGCCGAGCGGGGCACCGGGATCGGTGTGCACCGGCTCTCGCTGAACTTCGCGGTGTTCCGCGAGGCCTTCGAGCGCGGCTCGGAGATCGGGGCAGGACCCTTCGCCCGGCTGTGGCGGCGGGGCCTGCAGCTGGCGAGCCGGACCTGGCAGCTCGAGTCGCTGTACCGTGCGAACGCGAAGTACCTGCCCGCATGGCAGCCGCGGTACCTGTGCTTCGAATCCAGCGCGGACCTGCCTCGCGTGGGCATCGCCGCGGGCACCGCCGAGGGGTTCCTGCGCGCCCCCGAGCTGCCCGAGCTGCCCGAGCTGCCCGGACGGCTCCGCCGCTCGCGCCCGCAGGCCCCCGAGGCGCTCGCCACGGGGGACGCGGAGCACGCCGAGCAGGTGCGCGCTCTGATGCCGCCGGCCGTCGACCCCGTGGCCCGGGCCCTCGCCGCACGCAGCATGCCCGAGCAGATGCGCGTGCGCGCCCGGAAGGTCGAGGAGCTGCGCCGTCGCGGCGTGGACCCGTACCCCGTCGGCTTCCCGCGCACGCACACCCTCGACCAGGTGCGTGCGCTCGCCCAGGAGCGTGCGGAGGCGGCCGGTCCGACGCCCCTGGGCCCGGACGCGCGGACCGGGATCGAGGTCGCGATCGCCGGGCGGATCCTCCGCCTCCGCGACCACGGCGGACTGGGATTCGCGGATCTGCGGGACGGCGGCGGGGACCTCCAGATCCTGGTGGGCGACCGCGCGGACGGCGCCTCGCGGGAGCTCTGGCACCACGGTCTCGACATCGGCGACCAGGTGGGCGTGCGCGGGGAGGTCATCACCACCCGCAGCGGCGAGCTGAGCGTGGACGCGCGCAGCCTCGTGCTCACCTCCAAGGCCCTGCGGCCCCTGCCGGACAAGCGACGGGGACTCACCGACCCCGAGGCCCGCGTGCGCGAGCGCTCGGTCGACCTCATCACGCGGCCCGAGGCCCGCACCGTCGCCCACCAGCGCTCCCTCATCGTGCGCAGCGTGCGCCGCACCCTCGAGGACCTCGGGTTCGACGAGGTCGAGACGCCCGTGCTGCAGAGGATCCACGGGGGCGCCAACGCGCGTCCGTTCACCACGCACATCAACGCCTACGACATGGACCTCTACCTGCGCATCGCCACCGAGCTGCACCTCAAGAGGCTCGTCGTCGGCGGGATGGAGCAGGTCTTCGAGATCGGCCGGCAGTTCCGCAACGAAGGGGCGGATGCGACGCACAATCCCGAGTTCACCTCGCTCGAGGCCTACCGGGCGTACAGCGACTACGACGGCATGCGCCTGCTGACCCAGCGGATCATCCAGGAGGCCGCGATCGCGGTGCACGGGCGGCCCGTCGGCCTGCGCACCGACAGCGGCGGCGTGCGGCACGAGATCGACCTCTCGGGCGATTGGCCCGTCGTCCCCCTCTGCACGGCCGTCTCCCGCGCGCTCGGCGAGGAGGTGGGGACCGAGACGCCGGTGTGCGTGCTGCGCGGGCACGCGGCGCGGGCCGGGATCGAGCTCCCCGCCGACGCGGGCTGGGGCGTGGTCGTCGAGGCGCTGTACGACGCGCTGTGCGAGGGCAGCACGATCGAGCCCGTCTTCTTCACCGACTTCCCCCGCGAGACCTCGCCCCTCACCCGCCCGCATCGCCGCGACGCGCTCCTGGCCGAGAAATGGGATCTGGTGATCAACGGAGCGGAGCAGGGGACCGCCTACTCCGAGCTCGTGGACCCCGCGGACCAGCGGGCACGCCTGGTCGCCCAGTCCGTGCTCGCCGCGGCCGGGGACCCCGAGGCCATGGAGGTGGACGAGGACTTCCTGCGCGCGCTCGAGCAGGGGATGCCGCCTACGGGCGGTCTGGGCCTCGGCATCGACCGGCTGGTCATGAACCTCACCGGGCTCTCGATCCGAGACACCCTGCTGTTCCCGCTGGTGCGGCCGTCCCGCCGCTGACCGGGCGGGCCGCAGGGCCGACGGGCCCGAGCCGGCCCGGCGGGGCACGCGTGAACGCCCGCGCGCTCCCCGGGTCCCCGGCATACCCTGGCCCCATGACGACGACGCTCCCGTACGGCACCTGGCCCTCGCCCATCACCGCCCAGCAGCTCGCCACCGGGGGAGCGCGTCTGGGCGGCCCGGTGTTCGTCGGCGAGCAGCTGTGGTGGCTCGAGGGCATCGCCGCCGAGGGCGGGCGGCAGGCGATCGTGCGCACCGCCGATCCCGTCGCCACGCCCACCGGCGCGGGTGGGCGCTCTCCCGCGCCGGCCCCCGAGGACGCCGGGACGGTCACCGTGCTGCCCGCGCCCTTCAACGCGCGCTCCCGCGTGCACGAGTACGGCGGAGGGTCGTGGGCCGCCATCCCGGACGCCCTCGTCGACGAGGACCCCGCCGTCCTCCGCGCCCCCCTCGTGCTCTTCGTGAACTTCGATGACCAGCGGGTCTATGCGTTCACCGAGGGCAGCGAGCCGCGTCCCCTGACCCCCGTCGGCCCCGAGGTCGAGTCCGCCCACGGGCCCTCGCTGCGATGGGCCTGCCCCACCCCGGTGACCCTCGCCGACGGCTCCCGCGAGGTCTGGTGGATCTGCGAGGACCACACCGGCGGGGCCGAGGGGCCCCGCACGGATCCCGACGGCGCCCCGCACATCGAGCGCTTCGTCGCCGCGGTCCCGCTGGACGGCTCGGCCGCCGTGGACCCGGGCGCGATCCGCCGCGTCACCCCCGCCTCCCGCTTCGTCGCCTACCCACGCCTCAGCCCCGACGGCACCCGCGTCGCCTGGATCAGCTGGGAGCATCCGCAGATGCCCTGGGACGGGACGCTCCTGCATGTCGCCCCGCTCATCGGCGGCAGCGCCGGGACCGGCGAGATCGTCGCCGGCGCCCCCAGCGGGCCCGTCGGCCCTGGCAGTTTCGGCGGGCCCGGCGGGGCGGCCGAGGGGGACCGGGAGATCTCCGTGCTGCAGCCCGAGTGGCTCGACGACGAGCGCCTGATGTTCGTCTCCGACGAGTCCGGCTGGTGGAACCCGCGCGTGTGGTCCGCGGCCGACGGGAGTCGCGCCGTGCTCCCGGCGGACTCGCCCTTCGCGCGGCAGGAGTTCGGCGGCGCCATGTGGGGGCTCGGCACCACGTGGTACGCGGTGCTCGACGCCGATCACGTGCTCGCAGCCCACGGGCACGCCGGCGAGACCCTGGGCATGCTCACGATCTCGAGCGGGGAGGTCGTCGACCTCGACCTGCCGCTCACCTCGATCGCCGGGATGGACGTGTGCGAGGACGGCGGCCTCGTCCTGCTCGGCGCTTCCCCGGCCCGCTTCTCCGCCATCTACCTCACCCGCATCGAGGGCGGGTTCGCGGCCCCGCACATGGGCGCCCTCCGCCAGGTGCGCTCCTCGCGGGACGACGCTCCCGACCCCGATGTCCTCCCGAGCGCCGAGGAGATCGAGGTGCCGCTGCCCGACGGCGGCACCGTCCACGCGATCTGGTTCGCTCCGCGCCAGAGCGGCATCGAGGGCCCGGCCGACGAGCTCCCGCCCGTCATCGCCCGCGTGCACGGCGGACCCACGTCGGCCGTGCCTCCCGTGCTCAGCCTCCCGGTCGCCTACTACACCTCGCGCGGGATCGGCGTTGTCGAGGTCAACTACGGCGGCTCCACCGGCTACGGGCGCGCCTACCGCGATCGCCTCAAGGGCCAGTGGGGCGTGGTCGACGTCGCCGACACCGTCGCCGTCATGGATCACCTGGTCGCCTCCGGACTGGCCGACGGCCGGCGCCTCGGCATCGAGGGCGGCAGCGCGGGCGGTTGGACCACGCTCGCATGCCTGACCCGCACCAGCACGTTCTCCGCGGGCGTCTCGAGCTTCGGGGTCGCCGAGCTCGAGAACTTCATCCGCGACACCCACGACTTCGAGTCCCGCTACATCGACGGGCTCGTCGGCCCCTACCCCGAGCGGAAGGACCTCTACGCGGAGCGGGCCCCGCTCAGCCACGTCGACGAGCTCGAGTGCCCCGTGCTGCTGCTGCAGGGTGACGAGGACCGCATCGTCCCGCCCAGCCAGTCCGAGATGTTCCGCGACGCGCTCGCCGCCAAGGGCATTCCGCACGCCTACCTGCTGTTCCACGGCGAGCAGCACGGCTTCCGCAAGGCCGAGAGCATCATCCGCGCGACCGAGTCCTCGCTGTCCTTCTACGGACAGGTCTTCGGCTTCACCCCGCCCGGCGTCCCCGTGCTCGAACTCGTGACACGCTGAGAGGGCGGGCCGACGGTGTCCCACACCGCCGGCCCTCCCGATCCCCGCCCGCCCGGCCGACGGCGACGTGCCGCCGTCGTCGACCCGAGGTCCAGGAAAGATCCGCACGCGATGCCCCGGCACCGCACCTCGCACAAGGAGGCCCCATGGTCACCCGCCAGTTCCCCAAGCCCGAAGAGATCTTCGAGCTGATGAAGTTCCGCAAGCCCTCGCTCGACTTCACCGGGACCCGACTGGAGAAGGCGCAGTCCATCTACGACCTGCGGAAGATCGCCAAGCGCCGCACCCCGGCCGCGGCCTTCGACTACACCGACGGCGCCGCCGAGCGCGAGATCTCGATGCACCGTGCCCGCAAGGCCTTCGAGGACGTCGAGTTCCACCCCGGCATCCTCACCGACGTCTCCCACGTCGACCCGAGCGTGGAGATCCTCGGCGGCCCCTCGGCGCAGCCCTTCGGCATCGCCCCCACGGGCTTCACCCGGCTCATGCAGACCGAGGGCGAGATCGCCGGCTCGGGCGCCGCGGGCGCCGCGGGCATCCCCTTCACGCTGTCCACCCTGGGCACCACCTCGATCGAGGACGTGCACGCCACGAACCCGCACGGGCGCAACTGGTACCAGCTGTACGTCATGAAGGACCGGTCGATCTCCTACGGGCTGGTCGAGCGCGCCGCCAAGGCCGGCTTCGACACCCTCTTCTTCACCGTCGACACCCCCGTGGCGGGCGCTCGCCTGCGCGACAAGAAGAACGGCTTCTCGATCCCGCCGCAGCTCACCCCCGGCGTAGTCATCAACGCGATCCCGCGGCCCTGGTGGTGGATCGACTTCCTGACCACCCCGAAGCTCGAGTTCGCCTCGCTCACCTCGACGGGCGGCACCGTCGGCGAGCTGCTGGACTCCGCGATGGACCCGTCGATCGACTACGACGACCTGCGCGAGATCCGCGCGATGTGGCCCGGGAAGATCGCCATCAAGGGCGTGCAGAACGTCGAGGACGCGAAGAAGCTCGCCGACCTGGGCGTCGACGCGATCGTGCTCTCCAACCACGGCGGCCGCCAGCTCGACCGCGCGCCCGTGCCCTTCCACCTGCTGCCCGAGGTCAAGCGCGAGGTCGGCTCGGCCACGGAGATCATCGTGGACACCGGCATCATGCACGGCTCCGACGTGGTCGCCGCGATGGCCCTGGGTGCCGACTTCACGCTCGTGGGCCGCGCCTACCTCTACGGTCTCATGGCCGGCGGCCGTCGGGGCGTGGACCGCACCATCGAGATCCTCTCCGAGGAGGTCGCCCGCACCATGCGCCTGCTCCAGGTGCACTCGATCGAAGAGCTCGAGCCGCGCCACGTCACGCAGCTGCGCGACCTCGAGCCGATCCCCCAGCCCGGCGTGCACGAGGGCGCCGAGGGCTGACGTCCGACCCGGGGCCGGCTGGGCCTGGGCCTGGGCCGGTGCCGGGCTGGGGCCGCCGGGTGCATCCGGAGCTTCGATGTCGCTGGGTGAGGTCTCAACGCCTATATGGGCTCGAGACCTCACCCAGCGACATCGAAGCGCGGCTTGCCCGTTGCGGGTCCAGCAAGCAGCCGCCCCGGGGGTGGAAAGCTCCCCCCCCCCGATGTCGGTGCTCGTCAGTGCTTGCGGGCGCGCATGCGGGGCGGGGCCGCGAGCATCTGCAGGTCCAGCTGGCGCAGCACCACGTCGGCCGCCTCGGGGTCGATGCCGGGCTCCGATCGCGCCAGGAGCACCTCGGCGCGCGCGGCGTCCAGGCCCACGGTCTGCGCGGCGACCATGAGCTCGCGCCCCCGCTTCATCTTCTTGCGCCGCGCGGCGAGGGCCTTCTGCGCCTCGGGGTCCACCGGTGAGCCGTCGGGGTTGATCGCGCTCATCGCCTGCGTCGTGGAGTCCAGCTCCTGGCGCAGACCCTTGAAGCGCTTCTTCACCGCGCGCATCTGCTCCTCGGTGAGCTCGCCGGTCTCCTCGAAGCGCTCGTGGATCGCACCCAGGGCGGCGCGCTGCGCACGATGGGTGAGCTCGGCGATCTCCTGGTCGGCGACCGTGCCGTCGTCCTGGAGCTTGAGCAGGCGCAGCAGCCAGCCCAGCCCGAGGCCCGTCGGCACCAGGGTCACCAGCAGCACCGAGCAGGCCACGATCACCATCATGTTGCGGGCGTCGGCCTCCGCCCCGGAGACCCCCGAGGTGGGGATCGCGAGGGCCAGGGCCAGGGTCGCCAGGCCGCGCATCCCGCACCAGGTGAGGACCGAGGAGTCCTTGAGGGAGAGGACCTCGCCGGCGTCGAAGCGAACGATCGGCTTGATGAGGAGCATGCCCACCAGTCGCACCGCCACCACGATCACGCAGGCCACGGCCGCGACGGGAAGATAGCGCAGCACGTCCGCGCCTTCGTTCGCGACGATGTCGCGCAGCTGCATGCCCATCAGACCGAAGGCGAGGCCGGTGACCAGCAGGTTCGCCACGTCCCAGAAGGTCGCGCGCGAGATCCTGGCCTCGGAGTCCTCCGCGCGGGCGCGGCGGCGGGTCTCCAGCGCGGTGACCACCACGGCGATCACCCCGGAGGCGTGCAGCTCCTCGGCGAGCATGTAGGCGGCGAAGGGGACCACGACGCTCATCGCGGTGCGCGCGGCCGTCGTGGTCACGCGGTGCGAGGCGAAGCGGTAGAGGAAGCCGATCACGAGGCCGATCGCGACGGCGATCGCGGCGCCCACGAAGAAGTTCAGCACGAGGCCCACGCCCTGGCCCACACCCAGGGTGTCCGGGCCGGTGAGCGCGCTCAGCGCGGCGGTGAACAGCACGATGGCGACGGCGTCGTTGAACAGGCCCTCGGTCTGCAGGATCGACAGCAGCCGCCTCGGCATCCGCGCGGGGCCGGCGACGGCCTCGACCGCGACCGGATCGGGAGGGGCGACCATCGCGCCCACCATGAGCGCGAGCGGGAAGGACACGGCCGGCACGAGCAGGAACACGGCGCCCGCCACGAGCACGGCCGTGGTCGCCGTGAGCCCGACGGCGAGGAACAGCAGGGTGCGCCAGCGGAAGCGGAAGACGGACCAGTCGGTCTTCTGCGCGGTCGCGAACAGCAGCGGCGGCAGGAATAGGGGGAGGATCAGATCCTCGTCGATCTCGAGGTGCTGGAGACCGGGGATGCAGGCGATCGCGGAGCTCGCCAGGAGCATGAGGATCGGATAGGGCAGCCGCAGGCGCTCGCCCAGGGCGACGCAGACGACGGTGACGGCGAGCAGGCCGATGACCAGCGCCAGGTTGATCATGGGCGGCTCCGGGGTCGTGGGCGCCGGCTGCGCGGGACCGGCAGCGACGGGCGGTCAGGGGCTTCGGGCGAAGCGGACGCACACCGCCGGCGCGGTCCGAGGTCGCGGGAGCCCTCCCACTCTATCGCCCGGCCCGTGCGGCACCTGCTCGCCGGCTGGGCGTGCAGGTGCCGCAGGGCGACCGGCGGCGTCAGCAGTAGGCGGTCGTCGCGGTGGTGCGCACGTACTTCTTCGTCGCCTTCTTGGTGAGCTTCTTGTACGCGCAGGACTCGAGCTTCTTGCCCTTGGAGTTGTACGTCCGGGCGGTGTCGTGGGTGTTGTTCCAGATGTAGCTCTTGGTGCCCCAGTACAGGGTGGAGGAGGTGTTCTTCCCCTTGCCCGAGCGGATCGTGAGGGTCTTGCCGGGCTTGATCTTGGTGCCCTTGGGGAAGCGGAAGCGCTGCGGGCCGTTGTCGCGCAGCGTGTACCCGGTCAGCGAGAGGGTCTTCTTCCCCGTGTTCTTCAGGACGATGTACTCCTTGTTCAGGTGGCCGTTCTTCCAGGTGTCGCGGCCCGCGGGGTCGTAGACGATCTTCACGATGTCCAGCGGCTTCTTCGTCGCCGCATCGGCCGACGGGGCGACCGCGAGCGGGCCCGCGACGAGCGCGAGCAGCAGCAGGAGGGCGAGCAGGGGACGGACGCGGACGTCCTGGAATCGGGCGCGCTGGAGGAGGGGCAGATGCATGGTGACCTCTGGAGGATCTGACGGGCCGCGGGGCGTCATCGTCCTGCGGGGACCCGGTCCGACGGGGATATGTCGGAAGATAGCACCCGGAACGGAAGCCGGCACCCCCTGGGCGATGTCGTCTGCGCGACATCGCCCAGGGGTGCCGTCAGAGGGACTCCTGCCAGGCCTGGTAGAGCGCGGCGAAGCGGCCGCCGGCGGCGACGAGCTCGGCGGGGGAGCCGTCCTCGACGACCTCGCCGCCGTGGACCACGAGCACCCGGTCGGCGATCATCACCGTCGAGAGGCGGTGGGCGATGATCAGCGCCGTCCGCTCGCCGAGCAGCTTGGTCAGCCCCTCCTGGACCATGCGCTCGCTGGGGATGTCCAGCGAGCTCGTGGCCTCGTCGAGGATCAGCACGCGCGGATCGGCGAGGAAGGCGCGGGCGAAGGAGATCAGCTGCCGCTGGCCAGCGGAGACGCGGCCGCCGCGCTTGTTCACGTCGGTGTCGTAGCCGTCGGGGAGGTTCTCGATGAAGTCGTCCGCGCCGATGGCGCGGGCCGCCCGCTCGATGTCCTCGCGCGGGGCCCCGGGCATGCCCAGCTCGATGTTGTCCGCGACCGTCCCGGAGAACAGGTAGGCCTCCTGGGTGACCATGACGATGTTGCGCGTGAGGTCCTCCATGGAGATGTCCCGCAGGTCCACGCCGTCCAGCAGCACCTCGCCCTCGGTCGCGTCGTAGAAGCGGCTGATGAGCTTCGCGACCGTCGACTTGCCCGCGCCCGTCTGCCCCACCAGGGCGATCGTCTGCCCCGGAGGGATGTGGAGGTCCAGGGGCTTCAGCACGAGGGGGCCGTCGGCCGTGTAGCGGAAGGAGACGTCCTCGAAGTCGACGCGCCCGGTGGAGGCCGGCATCGGCGTGGGGTGCTCGGACTCCTTGACGCTCGGCGACTCCGCGAGCAGCGTCGCGATCTTCTCGAGGGCCGACAGTCCGCTCTGCAGCGTGTTGTAGAAGCTCGCGAGCTGGTCGATGGGCTGGAAGAAGCGCCGCGAGTACAGCGCGAGCGCCACCAGCGACCCCACCTCGAGGTGGCCGCCGAGCACGCGGAAGCCGCCCACGAGCAGCACCACCGCGATCGTCGCGTTGGCGAGGATGCGCAGGGCCGGCTGGTAGATGCCGAAGGTCATCGTCGAGGCCAGCGAGGCGTCCCGATAGTCCTGGGCGAGGTCGTCGAAGCGCTTCTCGTCGGCCGGCTCCTTGCGGAAGGCCTGGACGGCGCGGATGCCGCCCATGGTCTCCACGAAGTGGACGATGAGCCGCGCGGAATGGGTGCGGATCTGGCGGTACTGCTCGCGCGAGCGCTTCTGGAACCAGCTGGTGAGCATGACGCCGGGGATCAGCATCAGCAGCATGACCACGCCGGTCACCCAGTCCATGGTGACGATGAGGATCACCGTGAACACCATCGAGAGGGTGGAGCCGACGAGGATGTCGACGCCGGAGTCGACGAGCTCGCGCAGGGCCTCCATGTCGGAGGTCTGGCGGGAGACCATGCGGCCGGAGGTGTAGCGCTCGTGGAACTCGAGGTCCTGCTTCTGGGTGAAGCGGAAGACCTTCCGGCGCAGGCTCAGCAGCATCCGCTCACCGACCACGGTGCCCTGGCGGACGTACCCGAAGGTCAGCACGCCGCCGACGATCGCGCAGCTCAGGTGCAGGGCGGCGGCGCCGAGCGCTGGCGCGGGGTTGCCCTCGACCATCGGCGTCAGGGCGTTGTCGATGCCCCAGGCGATGATCGCGGGGCCCGCGACGACCGCGAGCTGGGCGATCACGACCATCACGCTCATGGCGGCGAACTGGCCGCGCACGGGGTGCAGCAGCTCGCGCAGCAGGGTCAGCGAGCGGGACCGGGCCTGCCTGTTCTCCTCGGGGGAGAGGACGCGCTGCTCCTCGTCCTCCTCGCGTGCGGGGGCGCTCATCGCTCGCCCTCCTTCCCTGCGGTCTCCTGGACTTCCCGCAGATCGAGCTCCCCGGTGAGGGTCTCGATGTCCTGGTTGCTGCGGGCCTCCTCCTCCTGGTTCGCGATCACGTAGCGGTAACGGGCGGAGCTGCGCATGAGGTCGGTGTGGGTGCCCACCGCGACGATCTCCCCGTGGTCGATGAGCGCGACGCGATCGGCGAGGGCCACCGTCGAGGTGCGGTGGGCGACGATCAGCGTCGTGGTGCCCTCGAGCACCTCGCGCAGACGGTCGGTCACCCGCTCCTCGGTCTTCGTGTCCAGGGCCGACAGCGGGTCGTCGAGCAGCAGCACCGAGGGCCGCGCCGCGATCGCGCGGGCGAGCGCCAGGCGCTGGCGCTGGCCGCCGGAGAGGCTCATGCCCTCCTCGCCGATGCGGGTGTCCAGGCCGTCGGGCAGGTCGAGGGCGAAGCCCGCGTCGGCCGTGCGCAGCGCGAGGTGCAGCAGCTCCTCGGACTGCTCGGGGGTGAGGGTCTCGTCGGCCCCGAGCATGACGTTGCCGCGCACGGTGTCGGAGAACAGGGTGGCGTCCTCGAAGGCGACCGCCGTCAGCGAGCGCAGGTCCACGAGGTCCATGTCGCGCACGTCGACGCCGTCGATCGTGATGCGGCCGGCGGTGACGTCGTAGAGGCGGGGGATCAGCTGCAGCAGCGTGGACTTCCCGCTGCCGGTGACGCCCACCAGCGCCATGGTCTCCCCGGGGCGGATGTGCAGGTCGGCGCCGTCGATGACGTCGGGGATCCGCGCGGGGGCGTCGGCGTAGCGGAAGTGGACACCCGTCAGGCGCACGTCGCCGCGCGAGCCGGCGAGGGCGGGCTCGTCCGCGCTCTCGGGCGAGGTGATGTCGTTGGACAGGTCCATGACCTCGAAGTGGCGGTCGAGCGCCGTGTTCGTGTTGATCGCCTGGCCCAGGTGGTTGCCGAGCATCCGCACCGGGCCGATGACCATCGTCGCGGTCGCGAAGTAGGAGGCCATCTGCCCCACGGTCATGTTCCCGTGCGCCGTCTCGTACAGCCCCAGGAGCAGCGCGAGGCCGAGGGCGAGCTCGGGGAGCATGAACATGAACATGTTGAAGGTGGCCATGGCCGTCGCCATCTTCACCTCGGTGCGGCGCAGCTCGTCGGCCTGCGCGGTGAAGCCCTCGAGGGCCGTCGGGCCGCGGCCGAAGGCCTTGAGCACGCGGATGCCCTGCACCGACTGCTCGATGGTGGTGGCGAGGTCGCCGTTCTGGTCCTGCGAGAGGCGCGAGAGGTAGGCGAAGCGCTGGTTGAAACGGAAGGCCAGGATGCACACCGGCACCGCCGCGCAGACGAAGATCAGCGCGAGCAGCGAGCTCGAGCGGAACAGCAGCACCATGCCGACGATGATCGTGACCACGTCGGTGACGATCATGATCATGCCGAAGGCGACCCAGCGGCGGATCAGGCTGATGTCGCTCATCATGCGCGAGAGCAGCTGGCCGGATCCCCAGGCGTCGTGGAAGGCGACGGGCAGGTGGATGACCTTGCGGTAGAAGCTGACGCGCATCTCCTTCTCGACCGTGGTCGAGGGCGAGACGGCGAACATGCGTCGCAACCAGATGAGGGAGGCCTCGAGGAGCCCGATGCCCATCACCAGCGCGCCGCCGGTCCACACCGCGGCGGCGGTCGGATCGGCGTCCAGACGGTTGATGATCCATTCGAGGGCCTGCGGGATGAGCAGGGCGCTCGTGGAGGCGACGAGCGCACTGAGGAGTCCGAGGAAGAGGCGGAAGCGGATGGGGCGGACCGTCTGCCAGAGACGGCCCATGGACGCGATCATGAAGAGGCGGCACCTCGCTGTGCGGTGATGGGCGGGGGAGTGCGGCGCGGGCTGAGGAGGCGGAGCGGGCGGGGAGGACGGTCCAGCCCGGATGCTCCGACGGGTCGGGGCACCGGGCTGAGAAGGGGCGGGATGCGGGGCGGGCCGGTCCGGCGGGCTCCGAGGGCATCGGGAGCCTCGTGCGGACCGGCCCTTTAGCCTAGTCAACGATCACGTGGGAAACCAGGGGATTCCGAGGTGTGATCGAGGCGGGATCGGAGCGGGACGTCGAGTCGGGCCGGACGACGGCGCGGCGTCGCGGGTGGCCCCTCGGTCCTGTGCGGCCGCTGCGGCCGCTCGGCGCGGGTCAGTCCCGCGCGGGCTTCGCGTCCGAGAGCAGCGCCGCGGCGCCCGCGCTCGCGCCGGCGACGGCCAGCACGGACGGCCAGGGGCCGATCTTCTTCGCGAGCGGGTGCGAGAGCCCGAAGCCCAGCACGTACAGGGCGCTCAGCGCCGCGGTGGCCCCGGCGCCGCGCTTGGCGAGCCAGGTGCGGCCCGCGTAGACCCCCGCGGCGGCGAGGACGACGCCGCCGAGCGGGCGGATGCCCGTCTCCCGCGCGGTGATCCAGCCGCCCAGCAGACCTGTGGCGACGACGGGGGCGGTGCGGACGGACTCGGCGGGCTTCAGCGCGGTGGAGGTGCTCATGGGGCCGAGCCTATGACGCGACGCTGGACAGGTGCAGGGGGTGTGTGAGGCGAAGGGGGTCGGCTCGTCACCGCACCGCACCGCACCGCACCGCACCGCTCACCGCGCCACGGCCGCGCCGTGCGGAGGGACGGTGTCGGGAGCGGCGGGGCCGACGGCGTCGAGCATGTCGGCGCCCGAGACCTGCGCAAGGACCTCACCGTCGTTCGGCAGGTCGAGGGGGTCGTCGCCGAGGTTGAGCCAGAGGGCGAGGGAGCGCGGGGCGGCGGGCGGGTCGGACGAGGCGGGGCCGTCGGACGGCGCGGGCATGCTGGGCTCGAGCACGATGCGCACGGACGCGTTGGTCAGCGAGTCCTCGTCCACGCGGACCCGTGCGGTCGCGAGCCAGCCCTCGCGGCGGCGCAGGCCGAGCAGGCGCTGATGCACCTCGAAGATGCGCGGCGCGGCGGGGCGGGAGAGCAGTGCGAGGGAGGGGGAGGCGCCGACGGGGGTCTCGCCGTGCCATGTGCCGTCGGGCCCCATGCCCGAGCGCAGCGCGTCGGGCGAGGCGGGGAACAGGGGACGCACGGCGTCGTCGCCGCCCGCGCGCTCCTCCTTGGCGCCGACGGCGCCCAGCTCGTCGCCCGCATAGATCGCGGGGATGCCCGGCAGCAGTGCGAGCAGGGCGAACGCGACCGCGAGGTCACGCCCGTCCTCGAGCTGCGAGGCGATGCGCGTGGTGTCGTGGTTGCCCAGGAAGGTCAGCGGCAGGAACGGCGAGCCCATGACGCCGCCCGCGCCGTCACCGCCGCCTGTGTCGTCGCTGCTGCCCGCACCGTGCACGAAGGCCTCGTGCCGGCCGAGCGCGTGGGCGAGCTCGAAGAGGTTCGTCTCGCGGATCGAGGACCAGATCGCCTTCCACAGCTCGTACTGGGTGATCGAGTCCGCCTCGGAGGCCTCGGCGAAGGCGCGGTAGTCGCCGTGGATGACCTCGCCGAGGATCCACGCCTCCGGGTGCTCGGCCCGCACCATGTCCAGGATCGGCGCCCAGGCCTCGGGGCCTGCCGCGTACATGGCGTCCAGCCGCCAGCCGTCGATCCCGCGGTCGAGCCACAGGTTCATCACCTGGGCGATCCGCTCCTGGACCGCGGGCTCGGCGAGGTTCAGCTCGACGAGGTCCTCGTTGCCCTCGAAACCGTACGGATGGGCGCCGGACCAGCGGATGCATGCGCCGGCGGGAGAGTCGGGGCCATCGGCCAGCGCCCGCCGCACCAGCGGATGCAGGTGCGAGACGTGGTTGAAGACGCCGTCGAGCACGAGCGAGATGCCGCGCTCGCGGCACGCCGCGATGAGTGCCTCGAGGTCCGCCTCGTCGCCCAGCCGGGGGTCCACGCGCAGGTGGTCGAGGGTGTCGTAGCCGTGTGAGACGGAGTCGAAGATCGGGTTCAGGATCAGCACGTCCGCGCCGAGCGCGAGCAGGTGGTCGAGCCAGCCGACGATGCGGTCCAGCCGATGGACCACGTTGTCGCCCTGGCGCTCGCCGTAGGTCTCGGCACCCAGGTCCTCGCGGTGCAGCGGGGCGCCGCAGAATCCCAGGGGGTAGACCTGCCAGCAGATCGCGTGCTGCCATCGCGGCGCGTCGGAGTCGGGAGCGGGCAGGGCCTCAGGGGCGGGTGAGGTCTCCATCGGTCCATCGTACGGACACGGGCTGTGACGTGCCTCCCGATCCGCGGGGTCGCTCCCGGGAGTTCGGGCCGCTCCGCGCGTCTCGCGGAGCACCCCGGGAAAGCGGGGGTCTGTGCTGGTGACGGCAGGTCTGTCCCGAGGGCTGCCGCAACCGGTCAGCCGGTTGCGAGGGGCCGCTGCTGCCGCCCGATGCCTCGTCTAGGGTGCTGGAGGATCGACGGCGAGCCCTGGGCGCTCGGCGTCCTGGTGCCGGGATCCGCGACCGCCCGCAGCAGGACGAGGAGCAGATGACAGCAGGCACCGACCGCACCCCGACCACCACGGCCCCGCCGACGCCGGACCCGTCGGCCGCATCGTCGGCCGCAGTCCCGAGCGGCCCGAGCGCACCGGCGCCGGGAGCACCGCGCGGACCCCGCGCGAACCCCCCCGTGCTCATCGGCTCCGCCGCCCTGATCGGCGCGGTCGCGCTCTGGGCGATCCTGGCGCCCGCGCAGGCGGGGGTGGTCATCGGCGCGATCGTCACCTGGACCTCCCAGAACCTGGGCTGGTACTACATCGTCACCGCGGGCATCGTCGTCGCCTTCGTGCTCCTCCTGGCGCTCGGCCGCACGGGCGCCGTCAAGCTCGGCCCCGACCACGCCCGGCCCCAGTTCAACCTGTTCACCTGGACGGCTATGCTGTTCGCCGCGGGCATCGGCATCGACCTCATGTTCTTCTCGGTCTCCGAGCCGATCTCCCAGTACTACGAGCCGCCCACGGGCGGCGGGCAGAACATCGAGGCCGCCCGGCAGGCGATCGTCTGGACCCTCTTCCACTACGGGCCCGTGGGCTGGGCGATGTACGCGCTGATGGGCGCGGCCTTCGCCTACTTCGCCTACCGGCGCAACATGCCGCTGAGCATCCGCACGCTGCTCTCCCCGCTGTTCGGCCGGCGCATGGACGGCTGGGCCGGGCACACGGTCGACATCGCCGCCGTGCTGGGCACCGTCTTCGGGATCGCCACCTCGCTGGGCATCGGCGTGGTGCAGCTGAACTACGGCCTGCACCAGCTCTTCGGGCTGCCCGAGGGCGTCGGCGCGCAGATCGGCCTCATCGTGCTGAGCGTGCTGATGGCGACCGTGTCCACCGTGAGCGGCGTCGAGAAGGGCATCCGCCGGCTCTCCGAGCTCAACGTGATCCTCGCGATCGTGCTGCTCGTCTACATCGCCGCCACCGGGAACACGCGCCGCATCCTCGAGGGCCTCGTGATGAACGTCGGCGACTTCCTCTCCCGCTTCCCGGGCATGCTCCTGGACACGTTCGCGTGGGAGCAGCCGGACACCTGGTCGAGCACCTGGACCCTGTTCTTCTGGGCCTGGTGGATCGCCTGGGCGCCGTTCGTGGGCCTGTTCCTCGCGCGGATCTCCCGCGGCCGCTCACTGCGCCAGTTCGTCCTGGGCGTGCTGGTGGTGCCGTTCCTGTTCATCGCCCTGTTCATCTCGGTGTTCGGCAACAGCGCCCTCGAGCTCGTGATCGGCGGGGACGACGCCTTCGGGCAGGTCGCGATGGCCACACCCGAGCGCGCCTTCTACGACCTGCTCGCCCAGTACCCGGGCGCGACGCTGCTCATCGGCCTCGCGACCCTCACCGGCCTGCTGTTCTACGTGACCTCGGCCGACTCCGGCGCGCTCGTCCTCGCGAACTTCACCTCCGTGATCGAGGACCCGAAGCAGGACGGCGCCACCTGGATGCGCGTTTTCTGGGCGGTCCTCACCGGCGTGCTCACCCTCGCGATGCTGCTGGTCGGGGGGATCACCACCCTGCAGGGGGCGACGCTCGTGATCGGCGTGCCCTTCTCGATCGTCATGTACCTGGTGATGGTGTCGCTGTATCGCGCGCTGCGCAGCGAGACCCAGCAGGTCGACAGCTTCCGGGCGACCCTCGTCGCCCGCTCCGGCGCCTCCGAGCGCTCCTGGCGCTCGCGACTGCGCCGCTCCATGTCCTACCCGCAGCGCGGCGCGACCCTGCGCTACCTCGAGCGCACCGTCGCCCCGGCCCTGCAGGAGGTCGCCTCCGAGATGCGCGAGGGCGGCGCCGAGGTCGACGTCGAGAGGCAGGACGTCGAGGGCCATCCCGTGCCCAGCCTCGTGCTGCGCGTGCGCCTGCCCGGATGCGACGACTTCGTCTACCAGGTGCACCCCGTCGCCCAGCCCATGCCGTCCTTCGCCGTGCGCGTCGCCCCCGAGGACGACGACTACTACCGGCTCGAGGTCTTCACCGCGACCGGCTCGCGCGGCTACGACGTGTACGGCTACTCCTCGGAGCACCTGATCACCGACGTCCTGGACCTCTACGAGTCGCACCTCGAGTACCTGCGCGTCTCGCAGGGAGGGGCCGACGGGGCCCTCGCCTCGGCCGTCACCACCGACTGGCACGAGGACTTCCCGGCGGTCGAGGAGGATCCTGAGGGCCCGTCGGCCGACGGGGATCCGGCGCGCGGGGACCAGGCCGACGAGGACCGGACTGACGACGAGCCCGCCCCCGTGCGCTGAGCCCGCCACCCGACCTGCCGACAGCACCGACCATCACCCCGGGGCCCGCGCCCCACCACGAAGGGAGAGACCATGCCCAGCACCCTGTTCATCGACGGGACCTGGCGCGCCGCCGCCGAGGGCGGCACGCGCGAGATCCGCTGCCCCGCGGACGGCGAGCTCGTCGCCGTCGTCGACGAGGGCACCGAGACGGACACGATCGCCGCGATCGAGGCCGCCCGGCGCTCCTTCGACTCCGGCGTGTGGACCTCCGTGCCCGCCGCCGACCGCGGCGCCCTGCTGCTGCGCGCCGCCGAGCAGCTGCGCGAGCGCAAGGAGGAGTTCTCCCGCGCCGAGTCCCTGGACACCGGCAAGCGCCTCGTCGAGTCGCGCCTGGACATGGACGACATCGCCGCCTGCTTCGACTACTTCGGGCGGATCGCCGCGCAGGACGCCGGCCGCGTGGTCGACGCCGGCGACCCGGACGTGGCCAGCCGCATCGAGCACGAGCCCGTGGGCGTGTGCACGCTGATCACCCCCTGGAACTACCCGCTGCTGCAGGCCGCGTGGAAGATCGCGCCCGCGCTCGCCGCCGGGAACTCCTTCGTGCTCAAGCCCGCCGAGCTCACCCCGCACACCGCGATCCTCATGCTGCAGGTGCTCGAGGACCTGGGCCTGCCCGCGGGCGTCGGCAACCTCGTGCTCGGGGCCGGTGTGAGCGTCGGCGGTCCGCTGTCCACGCACCCCGACGTGGACATGGTGTCCTTCACCGGCGGACTCGTCACCGGCCGCCTGATCGCGGAGAACGCCGCGCGCACCGTCAAGAAGGTCGCCCTCGAGCTGGGCGGCAAGAACCCCAACGTCGTCTTCGCCGACGCCGACTTCGACGCGGCCCTGGACAACGCCATGAACGCCGCCTTCGTCCATTCGGGGCAGGTGTGCTCCGCCGGCGCCCGGCTGATCGTCGAGGAGTCCATCGCCGAGAGGTTCGTCGACGAGCTCGTGCGCCGCGCCGAGCAGATCCGCCTGGGCGGACCCTTCGACGAGGCCGCCGAGACCGGTCCGCTGATCTCGAAGGCCCACCGCGAGAAGGTCGACGCCTACGTGCGCGCCGGCGAGGCCGAGGGCGCGCGCGTGCGCACCGGCGGCGCCTTCGCCACCGGCGAGGGCCTGGACGAGGGCTTCTACTACCAGCCCACCGTCATCGACCAGGTGCGCCGCGGCATGTCCGTCGTGCGCGATGAGGCCTTCGGGCCGACGGTCACCGTCGAGACCTTCACCAGCGAGGACGAGGCGATCGCCATCGCCAACGACACCTTCTACGGCCTCGCCGGCGCCGTCTGGACCCAGGACGCCGGCCGCGCCCAGCGCGTCGCCCGTGCGCTGCGCCACGGCACCATCTGGATCAACGACTTCCACCCCTACCTGCCGCAGGCCGAGTGGGGCGGGTACAAGCAGTCCGGCTCCGGCCGCGAGCTCGGGCCGACGGGCCTCGCGGAGTACCAGGAGGCCAAGCACATCTACCAGAACCTGCGCCCCGCGGTCACCGGCTGGTTCCCCCAGCACTGAGCGCGCGAGCGGCCGCCGGACCGAGCAGAGAACCTGACCGGCCCGTCGGCCCCGCCGCGCCCCGACCCCCGGACACCGAACGAAGGAGAACACCACACATGCAGACCACCCACACCTTCGACTACGTGGTGGTGGGCGGCGGCTCCGCCGGCGCCGCCGTCGCCGCCCGCCTGAGCGAGGACCCCGAGGTGAGCGTCGGCCTCCTCGAGGCGGGCCCCTCGGACCAGGACCACGACGTCGTCCTGCAGCTGGACCGCTGGATGGAGCTGCTCGAGTCCGGCTTCGACTGGGACTACCCGATCGAGCCGCAGGAGAACGGCAACTCGTTCATGCGCCATGCGCGCGCGAAGGTGCTGGGCGGCTGCTCCTCCCACAACTCCTGCATCGCCTTCTGGGCGCCGCGCGAGGACCTCGACGAGTGGGCCGACGTCCACGGCGCCAAGGGCTGGGAGTCCGACCGCACCTACCCGCTGTACACGAAGCTCGAGACCAACGAGGACACCGACGCCCACCACGGGCACGACGGCCCCGTGCACCTCATGAACGTGCCGCCGAAGGACCCCTCGGGCGTCGCCCTGCTCGAGGCCTGCGAGCAGGCGGGCATCCCCCGCACGCGCTTCAACGCCGGGCAGACTGTCGTGAACGGCGCGAACTTCTTCCAGGTCAACCGTCGGGCCGACGGCACCCGCTCCTCGTCCTCCGTCTCCTACCTGCACCCGATCCTCGAGCGCGAGAACCTCACGATCCTCACCGGGTCCTGGGCGCGGGAGCTCCAGTTCGACGACGACCAGCGCTGCACCGGCGTGCAGGTCGTCGACAACGCCTTCGGGCGGCCCTCGCTCATCGAGGCCCGGCGCGAGGTGATCGTCTCCGCCGGGGCGATCAACACCCCGCAGCTGCTCATGCTCTCCGGCATCGGCCCGCGCGAGCACCTCGAGGAGCACGGCATCGACGTGCGCGTGGACTCCCCGGGAGTGGGCGCCCACCTGCAGGACCACCCCGAGGGACTGGTCCAGTGGGAGTCGAAGCAGCCCATGGTCCGCGAGTCCACCCAGTGGTGGGAGATCGGCGTGTTCGCCCCCACCGAGGAGGGCCTGGACCGGCCCGACCTGATGATGCACTACGGGTCGGTGCCCTTCGACATGCACACCTACCGCGCCGGCTACCCGACGGCGGAGGAGGTCTTCTGCCTCACCCCGAACGTCACCCACGCCCGCTCGCGCGGCACCGTGCGCCTGCGCTCGCGGGACTTCCGTGACAAGCCCAAGGTCGATCCCCGCTACTTCACCGACCCCGAGGGCCACGACATGCGCGTGATGATCGCCGGCATCCGCAAGGCCCGCGAGATCGTCTCCCAGCCGGCCATGGCCGAGTGGGCGGGCCGCGAGCTGTCCCCGGGCCTCGAGGCGCAGACCGACGAGGAGCTCGCCGAGTACATCAGCGCCACCCACAACACCGTCTACCACCCGGTGGGCACGTGCCGGATGGGCCCGCTCGACGACGCCGACTCGCCGCTCGACCCGCAGCTGCGCGTCAAGGGCGTCACCGGCCTGCGCGTCGTCGACGCCTCCGCGATGCCCGAGATCGTCACCGTCAACCCCAACATCACCGTGATGATGATGGGCGAGAAGTGCGCGGAGATGATCACCGCGGGGGAGTGATCCCCAGGGCGGCGGCGCTCGCGCTGATGGGGCGCGGTCGTCCCGTGAGAAGTACGAAACGGTTGCCAAGAGCGCTCTTGGCAACCGTTTCGCACTTCTCACGGCCCCGACTGGCTGAGTGCGCTGCGGAGCGGGGCCGACGGGGCCGACGGTGAGGTGTGGCGCGGGCTGGCCGACGGCCAGCGGTGCGCAGCGGCGCCCGTCAGTCGGCGAGCTGCTGGTGCTTGGCCTCGGAGGCGACCTCGGCCTGTGCAGCGACCTCGGCGGGGTCGGCGCCGCTCGCGGCGGTGACGACCGCGCCCACGAGCCCCTCCACGAGCGGTGCCCAGCTCAGGCGGGTGCGCTCGACGATGTCGGGCTCGGTGAACTCGAGGGCGGTGCGCGCGGAGAGGATCGCCGAACCCAGGTCCATGAGGACGACGACGCCCTGGCCGTCGTCGGCCTCCTCGATCGCCGCGCTGATCGCCGCCGCGTCGGTGCCCAGTCCCAGCTGATCGGTCTCGGGGTCCTGCACGCCGGCCGCGATCTCGATGCGGGGCCCGCCGTCGCGGACCATCTGCCGGGCGAGGTCGACGGCGGCCTCGGCGAGCGGACGCGAGTGCGAGACGACGACGATGCCGGTCATGAGGCCGCCTCCCCGTCGGCGCGGGTCTCTCCGTCGGCACCGGCCTCGCCGTCGGGCGTCGGGCCGCCGGGGCGGACCACGTCGGCCAGCGCCTCCCAGAGCAGCGCGGTCGAGGCGGCGCCGGGATCGATGTGCCCGACGGAGCGTTCGCCCAGGTAGGACGCACGCCCCTTGGTGGCCTCCATGGGCCCGGTCGCGTCGCGGCCCTCCTGCGCACCGGCGGCTCCGGCGAGGACCGCGCCCTGCAGGGTCTCGCCCGCCCGCTGGTAGGCGTCGAGCGCCGGGACCCAGGCGTCGAGCATGGTCTTCTGGCCGATCATCGACTTGCCGCGCTCCTCGATGCCGTGCACGCCCGCCTGCAGCGCGGCGAACAGGGCGTGGAGGTCGAGGGCGTCGGCCCCCTTCGCGCTGGTCGCGAAGCGCAGGAAGAACGTGCCGTAGAGCGGCCCGGACGCGCCGCCGACGCTCGAGACGAGCGTCATCCCGACCTTCTTCATGAGCGCCTGGACGTCCTCGTAGTCGGCGTCGAGGATCCCGGCGACGGCGTCGAAGCCGCGCTGCATGTTCGCGCCGTGGTCGGCGTCGCCGATCGCCGCGTCGAGGTCGGTGAGATACGGGGCGTTCTCGTCGACCAGCTCCGTGCAGCGGCGCAGCCAGGTGGTGAGCTCGGGCAGTCCGAGCTCCGAGACGGGGGTGTTCTCGCTGGTCATCGCCAGCTCCTTTCGTGGTGGCTGATGTGGGGCGGCCGACGGGGCGACCGCCGGGTACGGCCGACAGGGCGACCGCCGGGCTCAGAGCCCGCGGCGCAGCGCGGGCGTGGCGACCGGCGCGTCCCAGAGCGCGGTGAGCTCCTCGTCCAGGCGCAGCAGGGTGATCGAGGCGCCGGCCATGTCGAGGCTCGTGATGTAGTTGCCGACCAGGTCGCGCGCGACCTCGACGCCCGCCTCCTCGAGGACCGCGTGGGCGTCGGCCGCGAGGATGAAGAGCTCGAGGAGCGGGGTCGCGCCCATGCCGTTGACGAACAGGAGCACCGGGCCCTCGCCGGGGAGCTCGGCCAGGATCGGCTCGAGCATGGTGCGGGCGATCTCGCGCGCCGGGGCGATCTTCTCCCGGCGCCGCCCGGGCTCGCCGTGGATGCCGATGCCGATCTCGATCTCGTCATCGCCCAGCTCGAAGGACGGCTTGCCGTTCGCGGGCACGGTCACCGAGGTCAGCGCCACGCCGAGCGAGCGGGCGTTCTGATTCACCCTCTCGGCGATCGCGGTGACCTCGTCGAGCGACCGGCCCTCCTCGGCGGCGGCGCCCGCGATCTTCTCGACGAGCACGGTGCCGCCCACGCCGCGGCGGCCGGCGGTGAAGGTGGAGTCCTCGACGGCGACGTCGTCGTTCGTGACGACGCTGCGCACCTCGGTGCCGGACTCGGCGTCGGCCAGCTCCGCGGCCATCTCGAAGTTCATGACGTCGCCGGTGTAGTTCTTGACGATCTGCAGCACGCCGGCGCCGCGGTCCACGGCGGCGATCGCGGCGGTGATCTGGTCGGGGACCGGGGAGGTGAAGACCTCGCCCGCGCAGGCCGCGTCGAGCATGCCCTCGCCCACGAAGCCGCCGTGCAGCGGCTCGTGCCCGCTGCCGCCGCCGGAGATGATCGCGACCTTGCCGTCGGACTTGGGGCGGCCGCGCAGCACCACGCGGTTCTCGAGGTCCACCTGCAGGTCATCGGGATGAGTGAGGGCCATGCCCCGCAGGGCGTCGACGACGACGTCGGCCGTGGCATCGATGAGCTTCTTCATGGCTCGACGCTACCCCGTGCGGTGAGCGGCGTCACGGGGTCGGCGGCCATCGGCCGGGGCCGACGAGCGGCGACCGGAAGCGACGGCCGACGGCCGACGGCCGGCAGGTCACCCCGGCGCGGACTCGCTCACACCTTCGCGGTCGCGGCTGCCGTCGCCCCGTCGGAGTCCTCGAGGGAAGCGGCGAGGAGCATCCGGTGCCGCGCGGACGACCCGCCCTTCGGCGTCTCGATCGTGAAGGAGACGTGCGTGGTCCGACCCGCGCGGACCTCGACCTCCTCCGCCCGCCCCAGCGTGCGCTCGCCGTCCCAGGCGAGGACGCGGAGGGTGCCGCTGCGGCGCGAGCGGACACGGGCGCGCACACGGTCGCCGGAGCGGTGGGCGTCGTGGATGCTCAGTGCGGAGCGCCCCAGGCTCGGCCGTCCGCCGAGACCCACGCCGTCGCCCGCCGACTGGATGATCGACTGGGCCGACTCGACCGAGCGGGCGGCCGTGTTCGGGATGACCGGGTCCTGCGGCGCGTCGTCCCCGGCGTCGGCCTGCGGGAGCTGCAGCACGCCCCAGCGGAACGGGTCCGCCTGCACACCGGGGAAGGTCGACCAGCCGATGCGGGACTGGCCGGTGCGGTCCTGGGTGTCCGAGTCGTACACGACGACGTTCAGGCCGATGTGCTCGGGATCGATCCCGTTGGGGAGCGCATCGAAGGGGATGGTCGCCTCGAGGTCGTAGCCCTCGTACGGGTCGCTGATGCGGGAGGCGACGCGCACTCCCGGCGCCGTCTGCGCGAGCGCGCCCTGGTGCTGGTCGTGGTCCCGGCCGGCGGCGACACCGGCCGAGGCCCCGTCGGCGTCGAGGGTGTCCGGGAGGATGCCCAGGATGAACGTCGAGGCCGTCGACTCCGAGTCGCCTCGCGGGTCGATCATGATCTCGACGGAGTCCGTGCGGAAGCGCTGCTTGTTGTCGTCGGCCCCGAGCACCGTGCCCTCGACGTCGTCGACGACGTGCACGAAGACGTGGAGCGCGTCCTCGTCGACGGTGACCCAGGAGGAGCCGGAGGCGTCGGCCGCGGTGACCTCCGCGCCCTCCCACAGGGTGCCCACGTCGATCGGATCGCCCGGGTACTCGCCGTCCTCCCGGCGACCGTCCACCTCGACCCCGTCCGAGGTCTTCGCGACCAGACGGGGCACGAGCACGAGCCCCTGCTTCTCCACGTGCGCGGCGCCGTCGCTCACGGCGCGCACCGTCACCGGGTAGATCCCGCCGTGCGGCGCCCGGTTGGCGGTGGGCAGGGACGAGTCCGTGTTCTCGAGGGTGACCTGCACGGTCTTCGTCCCATGGGCGGGGATCGAGGTGCCGGTGAGCGTCGCGGGGTCGGCCGTGATGCCCTCGGGGAGAGTGAGCTCGACGTCCGCGGAGCGGGGGTCGTCGGTGAGGTTGCGGAGCTCGACGTCGAGCGTCTTCGCGAGCCCCGATCCCAGCGCGTGCTGCGTCGGGACCAGCGCGTCGAGGCGCTGCATCCCCAGGCTCTCGGTCCACTCCAGGAACTGCGCGATCTCGGAGCGGGGCGCCAGACCCGCGCGCACCGGGCCGGAGACCTGCAGCGGGAGCAGGTTGCGGCCCTCGCCGTGTCGAGAGCGCAGGGTCGCCGTCACCTGCACGGCCGTCCCGGTCTCGGCGTCGGAGGCGGGCGTGACGGTCAGTCGGGCCGTCGCGCTGCGCCCCGTCGCGATCGTGCCGAGGGACGTCCGACCCTGAACGGTCCAGCCCTTCGGCGTCTCCAGCGCCACCTCCGCCCGCGGCAGGGCGCTGCGGGCGGCGCGCGCGGTGACCTCCACGGCGAACGGGACGCCGGGGACCACCTCGAAGGCGTCGGCGGTGATCTCCAGTCGCGTGCCCTCGGGCAGCCCGCCCTTCGCCGACGGCAGGGACGCGCCGCGCAGGGCGGCCTCGTCGCCGCTGGTGGGATCCGCGAGCGGCGTGCGGGAGTCGAGGAGCGTGAACCAGGCGACGGGGATCTTCGCGGGGTCGGTCGGCGACGGCGGATTCACCGTCCAGCCCTGCGTGGCGTAGGAGTGGATCGACTCGTCGAGCAGGGCGCTCCAGCGCGTGCCGTGCTCCGCGGACTCCGTGCCGTTCCAGGCGCCGAAGACGACGTCGGAGGCGACGGTGGGCTCGAAGCCTTCGGCCACTGCGTCCGGGCCGGTGCCGCCCGTGCCGTCGGAGCCCGAGCGCAGGATCCGGGCGGGGGAGAAGGGCTTCAGCCCCTCGTCGAAGTGCTCGGGGAAGACGTCCTCGCGGCCGGCCATCAGGTAGGCCTCGAGGGCGAAGCGCGCCGCCTGCTGGTGGTTGCCGTGATTGCCCTCGACGGCCGACGGGTTCATCGTCACGATGACGCCCGGCCGCGTCGCGCGCACGACGCGGATGATGCGGCTGAGCACGGCCTTCTCACCCCACACCTCCTGGGTGAGCGGCGCGGAGAGCGTGTAGTAGAAGTCCACGGCGTCGAGGTTGAAGACGTGGCGGATGCCGGCGATGCCCACCGCGGTGCGCTCCTCGGCCTCGCGGATGATGCCCAGCTCGGGTCCCTCCTCGAGGCCGACGGCGTTGCCGCCTCCCTCGCCGCGGGTCACCGTGATGACGCCGGCCTCCTGGTCGTGGAACTCGTGCCACTGGCCGAAGGCGGCGAGCGCCCATGCCTCGTCGTCGGGGTGCGCGCCGATGTACAGCACGTCCAGGTCGACGGCACCGGCGGCCGCGGCCTGCTCGGCGGGGGTGAGCGCGCCGCCGGCGAGTGCTCCGACGCCGCCCGCGAGGGTGAGGGCGGCGCCGCCGCGCAGGACGCTGCGGCGGGACGGGCGGGTGGTGGTCTGGGGGATCGGGATCATCATTCCTCCTCGAACGGATCCTCGGGATGCGGCGCCCGCGCTCAGTGCGCGCCGGCGTCCGAGCGCAGCGCGAAGGTGCCCTGGGCGCGGCGCTTGCCCTGGACGGCGTGGTCGGGGATCACCTCCTCGAGGAAGCAGTAGCCGTCGCGGGTGTGCTTCGCGCGCAGGTCGCCGCCGTCGGACGAGCTGGTCAGCGCCCTCCACCAGTCGGTGATGTCGCCCCAGCCGGGGGCGGCGAGCGAGCCGCCGAACTGCTGGACGGCCAGCGCCGAGCACAGCGAGGCGAACTTCAGGCGCTGCTCGAGGGGCCGGCCGGCGAGGGTGCCCAGCACGATCGCCGCGGCGAACACGTCGCCCGCGCCGGTGGTGTCCAGGGCGCGCACGGGGACGGCAGGGCAGTACTCCTCCTCGCCGGTCGAGGAGTCGATCGCGTAGGCGCCCTCGGCCCCGTCGGTGACGATCGCGAGCGGCACCTTCTCCGCGAGCGCGCGCACGGCGGCGCCCGGGGTGGAGGTGCGCGTGTAGCCCATGGCCTCGACCGCGTTGGGGGTGAAGGCGTGGCAGTGGGTGAGCGGGGCGAGGTCGGCCGGATCCCAGCGTCCGGTCGCATCGAAGCCGATGTCGGCGAAGATCATCGTGCCCGCCTCCGCCAGGCGGGCCCACCAGGCGGTCTCCCCTGCGAGGTCCACGACGGCCGCGCGGGCGGCGGGCGCCTTGTCGATGAGCGTCGAGAGAGGCTCGGGCAGGGGGTGGCCGTGCGTGACCATCGCGCGGTCCTGCGGGGTCGCGACGGAGACGGTGAGCGGCGAGTGGAAGCTGGGGAAGCGGCGCGAGGCGTGCAGGTCGATGCCCTCGTCGTGGCTGAGGGTCTCCCACATCCAGTCCGCGTAGGCGTCGTCCCCGAAGCCCGCGACGAGCCCGGTGCGCAGACCCAGGCGCGCGGTCGCGGTCGCGAGGTTCGCGATCCCGCCGGGGCACGATCCGAGCCCCTCGGACCACAGCTCCTCGCCGGGAGCGGGCATCCGCTCGAGGCCCGTGAACACGATGTCGAAGAAGACCGTGCCCGAGAGCAGCACGTCCAGCGGCGGGTCCTCGGGCGTGCGCTGGGAGGCCAGCGGGTCCCAGTCCCCGGGTGCCGAGGTCGTGGCGGGGGCGGGGCCGGTCGACGGGCCGGCCGACGGGTCGGTCGTTGGTGCGGTCTCGTCCATCTCTCTCACTCCGTCTCTCATTCCTTCGAGGCGCCGTCGATCATGCCGCGGATGAAGTGCCGCTGGAGCACCAGGAACAGGATCAGCATCGGCGCGGCGACGATGATCGCGCCCGCGGCGAGCAGGGCGTTGTCGGCGGTGTACTGGCCCTGGAAGTTCGCCAGACCCAGCGGGGCGGTGCGGTGACGGCCCGACGGGGTCATCACCAGGGCGATGAGGAACTCGTTCCAGGTCCACAGCCCCACCAGCACCACGAGGGTCACGATCGCGGGCCGCGAGGCCGGGACCAGGATCCGCACCAGGGTGCGCAGGGGACCCGCCCCGTCGAGCGCGGAGGCCTCGACGAGGCTCTGCGGCAGGGCGCGGAACTGTGCGCGCATCCAGAAGGTGCCGAAGGCGATCGACTGCGCGATCTGCGGCAGGGCGATCGCGGCGTAGGTGTCCGTGAGGCCCACCGTGCGCAGGTCGTAGAACAGGGGGATCACGATCGCCTCGGCGGGGATCATGAGCCCCAGCAGGAACAGCGGGAACAGCACGCGCGAGCCCGGGAAGCGCATGGTGCCGAAGGCGTAGCCGGTGCCCAGCGACAGGGCCACCGAGACCACCACGACGATCAGCGCGACCACGAGCGAGTTCCCGAGCGAGGCCCCGAAGCCGCCGATCCGCCAGGCGTCGACCAGGTTCTCCGGATGGATCCCGCCGGAGACGCCGATGCGCGGGGAGAAGGCGTCGCGCAGGATCGTGACGACGGGGAACAGCGCGAACACGGCGAACGCCGCGAGGACGACGTAGTTCATGGTGCGCTCGGCGGGAGAGACCCTCATCGTCGGCCCCCTCGCGTCTCCGGACGCTCGTCGATCCTGGTGACCAGCAGGTTGATCGCGAACACGAGGATCGTCAGCACGATCGCAACGGAGCTCGCGGAGCCCACGTCCTTGAGCTCGAAGGCGCGCCGGTAGACCTCGTAGCTGGGCACGGTGGTGGCGTCGCCCGGTCCGCCCGAGGTCGTCATGTAGACGAGGTCGAAGGTCTTCAGGGCGGCGATGATCGTCAGCACGAGCGCCGAGACGATCTCCCCGCGCACCGAGGGCAGGGTGATCGCGAAGAACTCTCGCACCGGTCCGGCGCCGTCCAGGCGCGCCGCCTCGTAGAGGTCCTCGGGGATGCGGCTCATGCCCGCGAGCAGCAGGAGCATCACCAGTCCCATCTCGAGCCAGGTGCCGATGAACCCCACGGCGGGCAGCGCCGCCCCGGGATCGCCCAGCCAGCCGCGGGCCAGCGAGTCCAGGCCCACGGCGCGCAGCACGGTGTTCAGCGGGCCGTCGGGCGCATAGATGTGCTTCCAGGCGACGGCGACCACGACCAGCGCGACCACCTGCGGCAGGAAGATCACGGTGCGGAAGAAGCCGAGCCCGCGCACCTGCGCACGGCGCAGCACCGCGGCGAGCAGCAGGCCGATCGCGAGCGGCAGCAGCGCGTAGAAGATGATGAGCACGAGCGCGTTGCCGATCGCGGCGAGGAAGCCGCCGTCGTGCAGCAGGTCCGCGTAGTTGCCCAGCCCCACGAACGTCGAGGCGCCTATCCCCGACCAGTCGTACAGCGAGAACTGGGCCGAGCGCACGAGAGGGTACAGCGCGAACGCCGCGTAGACCACGAAGCCGGGCAGCAGGAACAGGTACGGCGTGAGCCGGCCCCGGACCACGGCCGACGGGGCGCTCCGGCGCCGAGTCCTCGTGTTCCCCGCGCGCGTGCTCACGAGGCGCCCGTGAAGTCCGCGTAGTCCTTCTGCAGGGCCGCCGCGGCGTCCTTGGGCGAGGACTGCCCGCCGATCAGCTCCTGCAGGGTCGCGCCTGCGGTGTCGGAGAACGTGGGGGTCGCGTAGTCGAGGTAGGGCAGCAGCACGCCGTCGTTCGAGACGGCGTCGAAGGCCTCGAAGATCTCCTTGTTCACGCCCTTCTCCGGAGCGAGGTCGGCGGTGTCCAGCACGGGCATGCCGCCGTTCTCGACGATCAGCTTCATCGCGTCCTCGCTGGTGATGAAGTCGATGTAGGCCGCGGCCGCGACCTGGTTCTTCGCCTTCGCGGGGATCGAGAACGGCAGACCGGTGCCGCCCGTGGTCGCGACCTTCCCGCCGACGCCGGCGGGCGGGGCCATGAAGTGCAGGTCGTCTCCCATGGCCTTGGCCATGTCGGTGCCCAGCCAGGAGCCGCCGATCAGCAGCACGCCCTTGCCCTTGGTGAAGTCCGCCCAGGCGGCGTCGTAGTCCAGGCCGTTGGGGGAGTCGCCCAGGTACTTCTTCTCCGCCCAGTCGGCGAGCTCGGTGAGGGCGTCGACGTTCTTCGCGTCGGTCCAGTCGCCGCCCGCGTTGCCCATGGCGAGCTTCGTGATCTGCTCGGGGTCCACGTAGGCGGCCTGGAGCGGGCCGAACACGTGGAGCGCCGGCCACTTGTCGAGGTTTCCGAGCATGATCGGCAGCTCGCCGGCCTTCTCCGCCGTCTCCAGGACCGTCCGCAGCTCGTCCCACGAGGTCGGCGGCTCGGCGCCGATGCCCTTCAGCTTCTTCGCGCTGTAGTAGATGCCGCAGACCTCGCCGGTCTGCGGCACGCCCCAGAGAGAGCCCTCGCCGAAGGTCTTCGCATCCTTCGAGTAGCGGGCCTTGGAGAGCACGGAGTCCGAGAAGCGCTTCGACCAGCCGTACGCCTCCGCATAGCCCGAGAGGTCCAGCAGCTGCCCGGCCTTCACGAACTCGCCCATGTCGGCGCGCGCATTGTTGACCTGCAGGACGTCGGGGACGTCGGCCCCGGAGAGGGTGAGGGCGGTCTGCTTCTGCAGATCGTCGAAGGACTGCTTGACGCGGTCGATCTTCACGTTCGAGAACTTCTTCTCGAAGGCCTTGATGAGGGCGGTGATGGCCTCGTCCTGCGAGCCGCGGACCTCCTGGTCCCACACCCGCAGGGTGATGTCGCCGAGCCCGGCGACATCGGTGTCGACCTCGTCGGACGACGGGCCGGTGGGGTCGTCGGTGGTGCCGGTGCCCGGGGCGCAGGCGGCGAGGGCGGCCATGCCGCCGACGGCGGTGGCGGAGGCGAGGAACTGGCGACGGTGCATGAGGTCCTCCAGGGGAGCGGGGACCTCAGCTTCCCACAGGTTGCGCAAGGATGCGAGAAGATGAATGGACGTGTTCGGAACTGCGTGAAGATGCGTGCGCGGTGCTAGGTTGACCGCATGCTCACCGATGACCGCCGCCGTGGGATCGTCGCCGCCGTGCGCCGCCGCGGCTCGGTCCCGGTCGCCGATCTCGCGCAGTCCTTCGCCGCCTCGGAGGCGACGATCCGACGGGATCTCGAGCAGCTCGCCGCGGACGGCCAGGTGCGGCGCGTGCGCGGCGGCGCGTGCGACCCGCGGGGCGACGCGCACCCCGAGCCCGACCCGCGGCGCTTCGAGCAGGTAGCCCGCGACGCCGTCGGCCCCAAGCGCGAGATGGCCCAGCGGGCGGCGGCCCAGGTGGCCGACGGCGACGTCATCGCCCTGGACATCGGCACCACCGTCGCCGCCATGTGCCCCTTCCTGCTGGGGCGCTCCATCACCGTGGTGACCTCCTCCCTCGCCGTCGTGCGCGGGCTCGCGGGGGCGCGCGACGTGGAGCTCGTGGTGCTCGGCGGGATCCTGCGCCCCACCTACGGCAGCCTCGTCGGTCCCCTCACCGAGTCCGCGCTGCGCCAGATCCGCGTGGACCGCGCCTTCCTGGGCACCTCCGGGATCCGGGCCGACGGGACCGTGCTGGACACGACCCCCAGCGAGGTGCCGATCAAGCGCGGCCTGCTCGACATCGCGAGCGTCTCCTGCCTGCTGGCCGACCACGAGAAGCTGCCCGGCACCGGGTACCTCGAGGTCGCGCCGCTCGCGCGCTTCGACCAGCTCGTCACGGACAGGGCGCCCTCGGCCCGCGAGCTGGACCTGCCCCCCGACTCCGACCTGGAGGTCCTCACCCCATGAAGCTCACCATCCTGGGCGGCGGAGGCTTCCGCGTCCCCCTCGTCTACGAGGCCGCCGCGACCGGCGCCACCGGGCTCACGATCGACGAGATCGTCCTGCAGGACGTCGAACCGTCCCGCCTGCGCACCATCGAACGGGTCGTCGAGGAGCTCGGGGCCGAGCTGCGCGCGCAGGGGCGGACCGTCGGCCCCCTGCCCCGCCTGATCGCGACCACCGATCTGCGCGAGGCCGTTGCCGGCGCGGACTTCGTGTTCAGCGCCGTGCGCGTGGGCGGCGCCGAGGGGCGGACGGTCGACGAGCGCGTCGCCCTCGACCTGGGGCTGCTGGGCCAGGAGACCGTGGGCGCCGGCGGCCTCGCCTACGCGCTGCGCACGCTGCCCGTGGCCATCGAGATCGCCCGCACCATCGCCGAGGTCGCGCCCCGCGCCTGGACCATCACCTTCACCAATCCCGCGGGCATCGTCACGGAGGCCATGCGCTCGGTGCTGGGCGACCGCGTGGTGGGGATCTGCGACACCCCGATCGGCCTGGTGCGGCGCGTGAGCCGCCTGATCGGCGAGGACGTCGACGCGGCCGACGCCCTCGACCGCATCGGCATCGACTACGTGGGCCTGAACCATCTGGGCTGGCTGCGCGGCCTCTCGGTCGACGGCGAGGACCGCCTGCCCGGGATCCTCGCCGACGACTCCGCTCTCGAGCAGATCGAGGAGGCGCGGCTCGTCGGCTTCGACTGGGTGCGCGCCATGCGCGCCCTGCCCAACGAGTACCTCTACTACTACCTGTTCACCCAGCAGGCCCGGGAGCGGATCCTCGAGGCAGGCACCACCCGCGGCGAGTTCCTCGTCGAGCAGCAGGGCCGGTTCTACCGGCAGGCCGCGGAGGGGGCGGGGGCGGGGTCGGAGGCCTGCTGCGACGGGCCGCTCGCGGCCTGGCGCGCGACGCTGCACGAGCGCGAGGCGACCTACATGGCCGAGTCCCGGGAGGCCGACGAGGAGCGCCGTCCCGAGGACGTCGCCGGCGGCGGTTACCAGGAGGTCGCGCTGCGCCTGATGACGGCGATCGCGAGCGGCCGCACCGAGCGGATGATCCTGGACGTGGGCAATGCGCGGGCCGGATCGTCGACCGCCGCCGACCCCTCCGGGCGCATCGTCCCGCAGCTGCCGGCCGATCTCGTCCTCGAGGTCCCCTGCCTGGTCGACGGCGACGGCGTCCACCCGCAGGCCGTCGGCCCCGTCCCGCTCGAGCAGCTCGGACTGATGGCCCAGCAGCGCGGCGCGGAGCGCTGCATCCTCGAGGCCGCGACCGTCGTCGATCCGGTGCGCGCTCGACGCGCCGCGTGGGAGGGCTTCTCCACGCATCCGCTCGTGCGCTCGGTCGACCTGGGCGGGAAGCTCGTCGACGCCTATGCCCGCAGGCAGCCCGCCGTGGGGCGGCTGCTGGGATACTGAGGCCGACCCACCGGGGCGGCGCCGCGCACGAGCGACGGGCGAGGCCCCGCGACCGCAGAGCCACTGACCGCAGAGCCACTGACCGCTGAGCCACGCACCGCAGAGCCACGAGGAGCCCCCATGATCCGCATGCGCACCGACTTCTTCGCCGAGTCCCTCGGCATGGGCACCTCGATGGTGGTGCTCATGCCGCAGCAGGCGGCCGGCATCGGGATGGGCGGGGCCGACGGCGCCGGCGCTGAAGACGGTGGTACGGGTGCCGCAGGCGGCGACGCGGTCGCCCCGCGCGGCGTTCCCGTGCTCTACCTGCTGCACGGGCTGAGCGACGACTGCACGATCTGGGAGCGCCGCACCTCGATCGAGCGCTACACCGCCGAGCGCGGGATCGCCGTGGTCATGCCCGAGGTGCGCCGCTCCTTCTACACCGACGAGGCCGTCGGCGAGAAGTACTGGACCTTCGTCTCCGAGGAGCTGCCGCAGCTGCTCGCGCGCACCTTCCGGATCTCCACGGCGCGCGAGGACACCTTCGTCGCGGGCCTGTCCATGGGTGGGTTCGGCGCCTTCAAGCTCGCCCTGAACCACCCCGAGCGCTTCGCCGCCGCGGCCTCGCTCTCCGGTGCGCTGGACCCCGTGGCCCTCGACCTCAGCCAGCATGCGGGCCAGCTCGCCCAGCGCATCTGGGGTGGTCAGGACATCTCCGGCACGGCCGACGACCTCATGGGACTGCTCGGCTCGGCCGATCCCACCGCCCTGCCGCAGCTGTTCCTGGACTGCGGCACCGAGGACCACCTGGTCACCCAGAACCAGGCGTTCATCGACCTGGCCGAGGAGCGCGGCGTCGACCTCACCTCCCGCCTGCGCCCCGGCACCCACGCCTGGGACTTCTGGGACCGCGGCATCCAGGACGTCCTGGACTGGCTGCCGATCCGCGGACGCTGAAGGGCGGGGCGCCACCCGCTCAGCCGCAGCCATCCGATCCTCGAACCGCCATTCGGTGCTCGAGAGGTACGAAGTTGTTGCCAAGACGGTTCTTGGCAACAACTTCGTACCTCTCGAGGGCTGCGCCGGGCGCTGGAGGAACTGCGCCAGGCGCTGTGCGGGCCGCGGCGGGATGCCGAGTGGGGCGGAGCCGATGCGCGCGGGATCAGCCGGCGACGAGCCAGAGCGCCGCGGCGCCCGCGAACAGGGCGACCGTGATCGCCACCTCGAGGAGCGATGGCCGCGCGGCGCGGTGGAGGCGGCGACGATTCCGTCGCGCCTCTGCAGCCGCCGGGGTGCCGCGTGCCGGGAGCACCTCCGGCGAGGCCGTGACCGCCGTCGACACCGCCTTCGGGGCCGCGACCCGGCTGCGCGCCAGGGCCAGGATCGCCGCGCCGAGCGACAGCGCCACGAACACCCACCAGACGATCGTGAGCGCGCCGCCGATCGGCACCATCAGGCCCGCGAGCAGGAGGAAGAACCCGCAGCTCAGCACGTGATCGAGGATGCGCAGCGGGTGGCGGCGCCCCAGCAGCATGTGGACGAGCTCGAGGACCAGCAGCAGCGTGAGCAGCAGTGCCGTCCCATAGGGAGCGAGGGCGAGCAGCAACGCGGTGACGTTCATGCGGCGACCTCCCCGTCGAGGATCCGGAAGGCGAGGTCGTCGGTCCCGGAGTCGGCCGTGTCGGAGAGCAGGACCCACCCCCGCTTCGCCTCGGGCGAGAAGCCGCAGAAGCTGTGGAAGCCGCCGGTCTCCCCGTTGTGCCAGACGGCCGAGCCGCCGCCCGCCAGCGTCGTCGTGAACCAGTTGACGCCCACCGAGGTCTTCTCGTCCTGCCGCGCGGTGGGGCGGATCCCGTCGGCCCCCGGATTGGAGCCGTCCATCATCGAGCGCACCCAGGTGACCAGGTCAGCCGTGGTCGAACGGATACCGCCCGCCGGAGCGAAGCCGTCCATGGTCCACGCGGCACTGCCGTGGCCGGTGCTCGTGAAGCCCGTCGGGGCCTTCGCCCCGAGCCGTGAGGCGGTGATCGGGGCGTGCGTGGCGGTGAGGCCCATCGGCGTGAGCACCCGCTCCGCGAGGAGGTCCGGCCAGGACGCGCCGGCGGCGCGGGCGACGAGCTGCCCTTCGAGGGCGACGCCGTGGTTGGAGTAGGCGACCGATCCGCGGCCCGCGGGCGTCGCGTCCAGCGCGAGGTCCACGATCTCCTGCGCGCCGAAGCCCGCGTACGGATCGCGGTGCAGGGGAGTGCGCCAGAGGTTCTTCGCGATCACCGGCGCCGGCAGGGACGGGATGCCCGACGTGTGGCTCGCGAGCTCGCGCACGGTGACGTCCGCGATCGCGGATCCCTTCGCGCTCGCGCCGAGCACGTCCTGCACGGTCGCCTCGAGCTCCAGCTCGCCGCGGCGGACCGCGTCCATCACGAGCGCCGCGGTGAACGTCTTCGAGACCGAGCCGACCTCGAACTCCCGGTGCTCGTCGGCCCCGAAGCCCGCGAAGCGGACGTCGTCGCCGTCGATCAGCGCGCACGCGACGGTGCGCTGGTCGGTGAGGTGGTCGGCGAGCTCGGCCGCGAGATCCTGGTCGCCCGTCGGCGCGCCGAGCCGCGCGGGCCGGGGGCCGGCGAGCGCGCCCGTGCCCAGCAGGGCGACGGCCGAGAGCACGCCGACCCCGAGCACGGTGCGGCGCGAGGGGCGGACGACGTCAGGACCCTCCGATGACGCGTCCTCGGGCCCCGGGACGCCGACCTCCGGAGTGCCGTTCTTCGGGTTCTCGCTCATCGCTCAGCCCTCCTCGAGGGCCGTGATGATCGCGAGCAGCGGCACCACGCGCGTGGGCGGGACGGACCAGGTGCCGCGCGCGGGCGAGGTCACCCATCCGGCCGCCTGCAGCTGGTGGAGGTGGTGGTAGGCGACGCCCGTCGAGGCGAGATCCAGCTCGTCGACGAGCTGGGCGACCGTGCACTCGCTCTCGAGCAGCTTCTGCAGCAGTGAGAGACGCAGAGGGTGGCCGAGGGCCGCGACGCGCTCGGCCCGGTCGGCCCAGTCCGCGCGCAGCAGCGGATCGGTGGGCCGCCCCCATTGGTACTCGACGTGGCCGATCGGCAGGTCGACGGCGCCCGCGTAGACCACGCCGCCGGGCGCGGGGAGCTGCGACTTCAGCGCGTTGAGCGCCCAGAAGCGGTCCGAGGCGGTGGGGTCGGCTGGATCGGTGGTGGCTGACGAGGCGGCGGGAGAAGGTGCCGGGGCGGGATCGCCTGCGCCCGACGGGGCCGGCGGCGCACCGGCGCTCGACGGCGCGGAGGGGTCTCCCGCTGCCGTCTCCAGTCGGGTCAGGACGTCCTCGAGCCTCTGCTCCATCCGATCCATGCGGTCCTCGAGGCTGCCGGTCGAGGTCGAGGTCGGGGTCGTCGGCGAGGTGGGGGTGGAGCCGTGGCCGGACGCGCCCGACGGAGTCTGCGCGGACGCTTCCTCGCTGTTCGCCGTTCCTCGGACCATCGTTCCTCCTGCTCGTCGGCTGTGGTCGGCCGTGCCGATCGTCGGGGGCGCTACCTGCCTACATTGAGGTTACGGAAATCCGGAGAAGTTGACAAGGGTGGGGCAGGGTTGCGAGCTGCCGTGGTTCCGGCCTCTGCACGGGCGGGTCGTCGGCCTTCGATGTCGCTGGGTGAGGTCTCGGCGCGTATATGGGGTTGAGACCTCACCCAGCGACATCGAAGAGCCGCCCGCTCGCCGCTCGGGCCCGCCGGCAGCCGGGCCCGCCCGACACCCGGGTCGGGACGCTGCCCGGGCCAGGGCACCACCGGGCCGCGACACCGCCCACGCCGCTCAGGCTCGCCCCGCACCTCGGCGATATGCTCCGGGCGTCCTGTCCGCACCGACATCCGGAGACGCCCCGTGAACTGGCTGCATGCGATCCTCCTCGGCATCATCGAGGGGATCACCGAGTTCCTCCCGGTCTCCAGCACCGGCCACCTGAACATCGTCGAGAAGCTCCTGGGCTACGACATCGACTCCCGCGGCATGACCGCGTTCACGGCGGTGATCCAGGTCGGAGCGATCATCGCCGCGATCCTGTACTTCTGGAAGGACATCGTGCGGATCGCTGTCGCCTGGGTGCGCGGCCTGCTCAGCGCCGAGGCGCGCACCGATCCCGACTACACGCTGGGCTGGGGCGTCATCGTCGGCTCGATCCCCGTGGCGGTGGTGGGCCTCGCCTTCAAGGACCTCATCGAGGGTCCGCTGCGCAGCATGTGGGTGATCGCGATCGCGCTGCTCGTGTGGTCCTTCGCCATGTGGGCGGCCGACCGCATCCAGGCGAACCAGATCGTGCCCAAGGAGATGCACCACGTCTCGGTGCTCGACGCACTGATCATCGGCGTGTTCCAGGCGCTCGCGCCGCTGTTCCCCGGCGTCTCCCGCTCGGGCGCGACGATCTCCGCGGGGCTCATGCTCGGCTTCGACCGGGTCACCGCGACCCGCCTGAGCTTCTTCATGGGCATCCCCGCGCTGGTCGCGGCGGGCGGGCTCGAGGCCGTGGGCTCGGCCGGGGACATCTCCGAGGCCGTGGGATGGGGACCGACGATCATCGCCACCGTCGTGTCCTTCGTCGTGGCCTACGCGTCGATCGCCTGGCTGCTGCGGTTCGTCTCGAAGAACTCGTTCACCTCGTTCATCGTGTACCGCATCATCGTCGGCCTGGTGCTCGTGGGCCTGCTCGCGGGCGGGGTCGTCAGCGCCTGACGCGCGCGGCGGGAGCCGCCGGCGGGGAGCGGCGCGAGCCGCTCGGGCCGACGGCCGACGGACGGCCCTTCCCGGTCCTCGTGCCGACGACATATCCTGCTGTGACCAGCGCCGCCGCGAGACACCCCGGCGGGCGCCGGGCCTGACCATCGAGCACGAGGAGAGCACCCGTGACCACCTTCGCCGTCACCTACCACTACGCGGACGATCCGGCCCGTCTCGACGAGCACCGCCCCTCCCACCGGGAGTTCCTGGGCGGCCTGCAGGAGCGCGGCACGATCATCGCGAGCGGCCCGTACTCCGACACCGAGGGCGCTCGCGCCCTGCTGCTCGTCGAGGCGGCCGACGTCGCCGCGGTCGAGTCGGCGCTCGAGGACGATCCGTTCCGACGCGAGGGCCTCATCGCCGAACGGGAGATCCACACCTGGAACGTGGTCATCGGCTCGCTCGGCGCGTGACCGTCTCCTTCGTCTGACCAGGCTCGCCGACGTGCCGCCCGTCGACGTGCCGCCCGTCGGCTTTCGGCCCGTCGACTCGTCGCCCCGCCGCCCTACGGCATCCCACGGCGCTCGCCGCCCCTCCTGAACGGAACCCCCATGCGTGAGCTGACCTACTACGTCGCCGTGAGTCTGGACGGCTTCATCGCCGGCCCGAGCGGCGAGTTCGATGCGTTCCTGGCCGAAGGCGATCACATGGGGCCGCTCTGGGAGCGCTACCGCGGGACCGCGCCGACCGCGCTCGCCCGCGCCGTCGGGCTCGAGGTCGAGGACGGTCCCTTCGACACCGTGGTCATGGGCTGGAACACCTACGCCGTGGGACTGCCCGATCATCATCTGGCCGACCCCTACGAGCACCTGCGGCAGGTCGTCTTCACGCGCTCCCACGAGGCTCCCGCGGGCAGCGACGGCGTGACCTTCACCGACGCCGATCCCGTCGAGACGGTCCGCGCGCTCAAGCAGGAGCAGGGCAGGGGGATCTGGCTGTGTGGAGGAGGCGCGCTCGCCGCGCAGCTCGCCGACGAGATCGACCATCTCGCCCTGAAGATCAACCCGGTCCTGCTCGGCGAGGGCGTGCCGCTCTTCGGCCACCGCCCGTACGCACCCTCGGCGTGGACGCGCGAGGACACGCGCGCCTTCGCGTCCGGCGTGGTGCTCGCCGAGTACGCCCGCTCCTGAGCGGGTCGCTCAGCCCTGCTTACGGGCGGTCCCGCCCATCGGTCGCGCCGCGGCGTCAGTCCGCCGCGGCGGCTCGCTGCTCGCCCTCGACCTTCGCCTCGAGGTACTGGCTCGCGGTCGCGCGTCGCAGCACCGTCGAGCCGACCACCACGAGCGGCAGCGCGCCGCGGCCGCCATGGGCCTCGAGGAACTCGACCGCGCAGGGATCGCGCAGCACGTTCACCCAGGCCACGTCCTCGCGGTCGCCGCGCACGGCCGTCTGCAGGCGCGCCGAGAGCGGATCGCCGGGAGCCCAGAGGATGATCGCGTGGGCGTCGTCGCGACGCGCCAATGCCTGGGTGAACGGCTCGTGGCGCCCCGCGCGCAGCGGCGAGGTCCAGTAGCCCATGAACACGGCCGCGAGGACGAGCAGCGCCGCCGCGATCTCCTGGTCGGCGAGCAGCAGCAGGGCTGCCACCGCGAGCCCGCCCACGGTCATCAGCACCGGGCGGACCCACAGGCTCGCGCGGCTCATCCGTCGGCCCGCATCGGGGGCGATCGTCGGCTCCATCGGCTTCTCCTCGAGTCCTCGGATCCTCGGGTCCCTGTCGGACCTCAGATCATCACGGCGGCGCTCGAGCGCTCCGCCGCGACGTCGATGAGGGCGTCCCGCAGCGCCTTGACCGCGGGGATCGCGGTCGCGCCGGGACGGTTGATCAGGCCGATGGTGCGCTCGTTGAGCCCGGAGAGCGGCCGCACGGTGACATCCGCGCAGGGCGCGGCCTCGATCGCGCTCTCGGGCAGCAGGGCGATGCCGCCGCTGTGCTGGATCAGGCGCTGCACCACGATCGCGTCGTCGGTGGTGTGCCGGACCTTCGGGCTGAAGCCCGCGCGCTGCGCGTTGACCAGCAGGTTCGCGCGACAGCGCTCACAACCGGCGATCCACTCCTCCTCGGCGAGGTCGGCCATGGTGAGGTCGGGGTCGTCGGCCCGGACGTGGTCCTTCGGCAGCACCGCGAGCACGCGGTCGTCGAGCACGGGGGTCCACTCGAGGGCGCCCTCGGCGTCCACGGTGGTGCCCTCGTAGCGGAAGACGAGCGCGAGGTCGAGATCGTTGCTGAGCAGACCCTGGATCGCGTCCGGCGGCTCGAGCTCGTCGAAGGTGACGTCCACGCCCTCGGCCTCCCGGCCCATGCGCGCGAGCGCGGGCGGCAGCAGCAGCGCCGCGGCCGACGGGAACGTCGCGAAGCGCACGCGCCCGCGGCGCAGCGCCGTGATCTCGGCGAGCTCCTCCTCGGCGGCGTGCAGCGAGGAGGCGATCCGCTCGGAATGGCGGAACAGGCGCTGGCCCGCCTCGGTGGGAGTGACGCCGCTCGAGGAGCGCAGCAGCAGCTGGGTGCCGACCTCCTTCTCGAGGGCGGCGAGATGCTGGGAGACGGCCGGCTGGGTCCAGCCGAGCTCGCGGGCACCGCCACCGATGGTGCCGTTGCGCACGACCGTCCGGAAGATGAGCACACGACGGGGATCCATGGGGACGAGCGTACTCGGGTGACCCTAGGAATGCTTATGGGTTGGGCGCGATGTCACCCGTTCGGTCGCGCGGAATGTCCGGGATCGCGGTCCGTGCCGGTGGGGCGGTGCGTGTCGACGGGGTGTCCGGCTGGCGGGGCGGTCCGGCCGACGGGGCGGTCCGGCTCTCGGGGGAGTCTGCGATCCTTGGAGCGAGGATGCGTCCCACGAGCGTCGACGGAGAGGCCCCATGAGCACGATCGATCTGAACAGCGACATCGGCGAGTCCTTCGGTGCCTGGACCATGGGGGACGACGAGGCGATCCTCGACGTCGTGACCAGCGCGAACATCGCCTGTGGCTTCCACGCCGGGGACCCCTCGCACATGCGGCGCACGGTGCGCGCGGCCGCCGCGTGCGGCGTGAGGATCGGCGCGCACGTCTCCTACCGGGACCTCGCCGGCTTCGGCCGGCGCTTCGTCGACGCGAGCCCCGACGAGCTCGCGGACGACGTGATCTACCAGATCGGCGCCCTGCAGGGCATGGCCCGCGCGGAGGGCGCCCGCGTCGCCTACGTGAAGCCGCACGGCGCCCTCTACAACACGATTGTCCATCACGAGCAGCATGCCCGCGCGGTCGTCGAGGCGGTGCGCGCGGTCGGCGGAGCGGCCGACGACTCCGGAGCGGCCGATGGGGCCGCCGGAGCCGACGGCCCTGCCGGGCCCGACGGCGCGGGAGGGTCGGGGGCCCTCGCCCTGCTCCTGCTGCCCGGCTCCCGGGCGGCCGAGCTCGCGCGGGAGGCGGGGCTCGCGGTGATCGGCGAGGCCTTCGCCGATCGCGCCTACACCCCGTCGGGCACGCTCGTGCCGCGACGGGAGAGCGGCGCGGTGATCGAGGACCCCGTCCGGGTCGCCGAGCGCATGGTCCGGTTCGCCACCAGCGGCGAGATCGAGGCGACCGACGGCACGGTCCTGCGACCCGAGGCGACGAGCATCTGCCTGCACGGCGACACCCCCGGGGCCGTCGACCTCGCTCGCGCCGTGCGCCGCGGCCTCGAGGACGCGGGCGTGGACGTCCGGAGCTTCGCATGAGCCCCCGCGAGGACCGGGCGGGGAAGAGCCGGGACACGAGCCGGAGGACCGCACGGGGACGCGGCGCGAAGCGCGGGAACGACGCCGGTGCGGCTTCGCCCCGCGTGCTGCCGATGGGGGAGCGGGCCCTGCTGCTCGAGCTGCCCGCCCTCGAGGACGCCCTGGCCTGGAACGACTCCGTGCGCACCGCGCCTCTGCCCGGCCAGGAGTGGAGCGTGGTCGCCGCCCGCACCGTCCTCGTGCGCTTCGCGACCTCGGCCGACGCCCTCGCGGCCGCCGACGAGATCGCCGCGCGCACCCCGGGAGCGGGGAAGGGCTCCACCGGACGGACCCGCCGGATCGGCGTCGTCTACGACGGGGAGGACCTCGAGGAGGTCGCCCGCGCCACCGGCCTGAGCGCCGAGGCCGTCGTCGCGGCGCACACCGGGACGCCCTGGACGGCGGCGTTCGGCGGCTTCGCCCCCGGGTTCGTGTACCTGACCGGCGGCGACGAGCGTCTCGTGGTGTCCCGTCGGGACAGCCCGCGCACACGGGTCCCGGCGGGAGCGGTCGCGCTCGCCGGCGAGTTCTCGGCCGTCTACCCGAAGGCCTCGCCCGGCGGATGGCAGCTCATCGGCCGCACCGACGCCGTGCTCTTCGACCCCGACGCGAAGGACCCCGCGCTGATCCGCCCCGGCGACACCGTGCGCTTCGAGGCACGTCGCGAGAGCGCGCGGGTGATGCGGCGCGGCGGCGCGACGGCCGACGAGGCGACGGTCGGGGCCGCGGTGTCCGGCGATGGCGCGACCACCGGAGACGTCGCGACCGCCGGCGACGCGTCGTCCGCGGCGCGCCCCTTCCCGGAGGCGGCCGCGGGAGCGTCCGCCCTCGAGATCCTCGCCCCCGGTCCGCGCACCCTCGTCGAGGACTCCGGCCGGCCCGGTCTCGGCGACCTCGGCGTCACGGCCTCCGGTGCGGCCGACGGTCCCTCGGCCCGCCAGGCGAACCGGCTGGTGGGCAACGCCCCGGAGGCGGCGGTCCTGGAGACGCTGCTGGGCGGACTCCGTGTGCGCGCCCGCGGGGACCTGGTCCTCGCGCTCACCGGCGCGATCGGCGAGGGCGTGATCCACAGGGTCGCTGCCGGTGCCGCGGAGGAGGACGACAACGACCTCGACGAGGGAGACGAGGCGGCCCCGCGTGGCGACGCGGGGTTCCTCATCCCCCTGTGCGAGCCCTTCGGCCTGCGCGACGGCGAGACCCTCGCCCTCGCCGCGCCGACCTCGGGACTGCGTGGGTATCTCGCGGTGCGAGGAGGCATCGACGTGCCCGCCCAGCTCGGAAGCCGTGCGGCGGACACCCTCTCCGGACTCGGCCCGCGCCCCCTCGCCGCCGGCGACGTGCTCGCCATCGGGCAGGCCGATGCGCACCGCAGCGTCGGCACCCCCGAGGAGCCGGCGACCGTCATTCCGCAGTCCCCGCAGGACCCGGAGGCCCCGCAGTCCCCGAAGGACCCGGACCTCGACGAGGATGCGGACGCTGGAACGACCGTCGCCCCCGTGCTCCGGATCCGCCGCGGTCCGCGCGCGGACTGGGCCGAGCACGACGCCCTGCTCGGGCGGACCTGGGTGGTCGGCGGCGACAGCGACCGGGTGGGTGCGCGCCTCGAAGCGGCCGACGGCGACGCTCCCCTGCGGCGGGTGCGCACCGAGGAACTCGCGAGCGAGGGCCTGGTCCCCGGGGCGGTCCAGCTGCCGCCCTCCGGCTTGCCCGTCGTGTTCCTCGCGGACCACCCCGTGACCGGCGGGTATCCCGTGATCGCGGTGGTCGACGAGGCCGACCTGCCCCTGCTCGCCCAGCTCCGGCCCGGCACCAGGCTGCGCTTCGCGCCCTCCGCTCGCTGACGCGGCGGGCCCCGCCGCGCTCACCGTCCCGACACCTCCCTGTCATGTCGGCGTGGGGCACTGGACATTCCGGGACGACATGCTCGATCCGCCCCTCGCGCCCCGGGGGAGTGCGGACGCGCCACTGCGACACGACCGTCCGCGCAGGATCTCGCCGTGCCCGTCGGTGCGGCGGCGGAGTCCGCGCTGCGCCCGATGGTGCGGCGACGGAGACCGTGCCGCGCTGCGCATGCCGCCGGAATCCTTCCGCCGGGGCCTCGTCCCCACGCGAAAGGACCCCTCGTGGTCATCCAGCTCCCTCTGCTCATGAAGGATCACGTGGCCGGCAAGCGGTCGCCCGTGACCTGTGCCCTGAAGTGCGCGAATGCGTGCCTCGGCGAGACCTGCAACAGCTCGTCGAACTCCTACTTCCGTGATGTCGCCTCGGCCGCGCTGAGCCGCCGCGCCATGCTCGGCGGCACCGCCGCGGGCGCCCTCGCGATCGCCGTCGCCGGCACCGCGGGCGCTCCGTCGGCCGATGCGGCCCCCGTCGGCCCCCTGGTCGACGCCGGAAAGGGCCCCAAGGCCCCGAACGGCAGCCCGCTGCGCTTCGACGCGATCGACCCCGTCGACTACACCGTCGACGAGTTCACCGTCCCCGAGGGCTTCGAGTGGCACCCCATCATCAAGTGGGGCGACAAGCTGTTCTCCGACGCCCCCGACTTCGACTGGGGCGCCCAGACCGGCGAGGCGCAGAAGCGCCAGTTCGGCTACAACAACGACTACACGGAGATCCAGGAGATCCCGGACTCCGACGGCCTGCGCGCCGTGATGTTCGTGAACCACGAGTACACGAACGAGAACATCATGCTGCCGGAGGACACCGACGCCGAGACCGTCGCCGAGGTGGGCCTGAACGCCCACGGCCTGACCGTCGTCGAGCTGCAGCGCGAGGACCACGACTCGCCGTACGAGTACGTGGTCGACGCCGACCTGAACCGCCGCTTCCTCGCCGACACGAAGTACGCCTTCACCGGTCCCGCCCGCTTCTCCGACCTGCTGAAGACCAAGGACTTCCCCCGCGGCAACGCCACCCACGGCACCTTCGGCAACTGCTCGGGCGGCCTCACCCCGTGGGGCACGCAGCTCAGCGGCGAGGAGAACTTCAACGGCTACTTCCGCACCGCCGGCGACACCGACGAGGACAAGCGCTACGGCATGAGCGCCAAGGCCACCGCCCGCGGCTGGGAGAACGTGGACCCGCGCTTCGACACCACGAACGAGGGCTACGAGAACTCCGCCCACCACTTCGGCTGGATCGTCGAGGTGGACCCGTGGGACCCCGAGTCCACCCCGCGCAAGCACACCGCCATGGGCCGCTTCAAGCACGAGGGCGCGAACGTCATCATCGCCGAGGACGGCCACGCGGTCGCCTACATGGGCGACGACGAGAAGTTCGACTACCTCTACAAGTTCGTCTCCGCGAAGAAGTACAAGGAGGGCAACCGCAAGCACAACATGACCCTCCTCGAGGAGGGCGACCTCTACGTCGCGAAGTTCGAGGGCAACTCGGGCACCATCAACGGCTCGGGCGCGGTCCCGAAGGACGGCGCCTTCGACGGCACCGGCCGCTGGATCCCGCTGATCGTGGACGGCAAGTCCCAGGTCGAGGGCATGGACGTCGACGAGGTGCTCGTGAAGACCCGCCTCGCGGCCGACAAGGTGGGTCCCACGAAGATGGACCGCTGCGAGGACGTCGAGCCGTCGCTGAAGAGCCGCAAAGTCTACGTGGCCTGCACGAACAACGACGGCCGCGGCACCGAGGGCAAGGCCGGGCCCGACGAGGTCAACCCCCGCACCGTCAACCGCGACGGCCACGTCGTCGAGATCGACGAGCTGGGCAAGCAGTCCGGGACGTCCTTCGCCTGGAACCTGCTGCTGGTGTGCGGCGACCCCGCGCAGAACACCTCGACCTACTTCTCGGGCTTCCCTAAGAAGAAGGTCTCGCCGATCTCCTGCCCCGACAACCTGGCCTTCGACTCGGTCGGGAACCTCTGGATCTCGACCGACGGCGCCCCGAGCACCATCGGGTACAACGACGGCCTGTTCCGCGTGACCCTCGAGGGGAACCAGCGCGGCAAGGTCGAGCAGTTCGCCTCCGTCCCGGTGGACGCCGAGACCTGCGGCCCGATCGTGCGCGACCAGGACCGCACCGCCTTCGTCTCGGTCCAGCACCCGGGCGAGGACGGCACCTTCGACGAGCAGGTCTCCTACTGGCCCGAGTTCGAGGGCACGGGCCCGAAGCCGACGGTCGTGCAGATCCTGCCCGCGCGCACCGAGTTCAGCGACGTGAAGAAGGGCTCGGAGCACTACGACGCGATCCAGTGGGCGGCCCTCAAGGGGATCATCCCCGGCCGGGCCGACGACACCTTCGCCCCGCGCAAGAAGGTCACCCGCGCGGCGCTCGCCGCGTTCCTCTACCGCGCCGCCGGCAAGCCCGAGGTGAGCCTGCCGCGCAACGAGCCCTTCGGCGACGTCGAGCAGGGCGAGACGAACAACTACCGGGCGATCATCTGGGCGAAGCAGCAGGGCATCGTCGGCGGCTACTCCGACGGCACCTTCCGCCCCACCCAGGCCGTCACCCGTCAGGAGACCGCCGCGTACCTCTACCGGTACGCGGGCTCCCCGTCCGCCCCGAAGCCGACGAAGGCGCCGTTCAGCGACGTGCCGGCGAGCTCGACCTTCGCCCGTCAGATCGCCTGGCTGAAGAAGGAGGGCGTGGCCACCGGCAGCACCTTCCAGCCCGCCGAGGCGCTCACCCGCGAATGGGCCGCCGAGTTCCTGCACGGCCTGATCGCCGAGAAGAAGGTCGCCTTCAAGGGCTGACGCGCGACCCCGCGGGAGCACGACGATGCCCGCGCGTGCACGACGATATGAGCGTGGCGAACCAGGATCCGCGGATTCTGGTTCGCCACGCTCATACCTCGTGGGGTGGTCGGGTGCCGGGGCGCCGCGTCGGCCGCGCAGGCCGCTGGGGCAAGCGAGCCGGGCGTCAGGAGTCGGTCGTCGAGGACGTGGAGTCCGTGCTCGCATCGCTGCTCTGCTGGTCGGGAGGCGTGCCGCCCTGGCTGCCCTGACCGCCCTGGCCGCCGCCCATGCCGCCGGCCTGCGACTGCAGGTCGTCGGCCGAGGTGATCTCGGTGCCGTTCGCCGTGAGCGTCGCCCCGTCGAAGGTCACGTCGCCGTTCGCGTCGACGGGGGAGTCGCCGCCGTTGTCGGCGCTCGTGATGGTGATGTCTCCGCCGGTCAGCGAGATGGAGCCGTTCGAGTCGAGGCCGTCGTAGTCGGCGTCGATGGTGACGGTGCCGCCGGAGATCGACAGCCACGAGCCGTCGTCCTCCTCGCTGCCCCCGCCCGGGCCCTGCTGCTGGGCGTCGGCGCTGTCGGTCGCGCTGGCCGAGTCGCCGGAGTCGGCCGAATCCGTGGAGTCGGTGGAGTCCGACGACTCCTCCGCCGCGGCCTCCTCCTCGGTGGTCGCGGCGGTGGAGTTGATGCCGTCGTCCGAGGCCGTGATGTCCACGGTGCCGCCCTCGATCATGACGTCGTTCGCCTCGAGGCCCTCCTGGGACTTCTCGATGGTCAGCGTGCCGTCGGCGACCTCGATCGCCTGTTCGGCGTCGATGCCGTCGTCGCCGGCATCGATCGTGAAGCTGCCGGCGGTGATGAGCACCCAGCCGCGGTCCTCGTCCTCGTAGTTGTCGGACTTGATGGCGTCGCCGCCGCTGGTGATGTCGAAGGTGCCGCCGGTGATGTCCACGTAGTCCTTGCCGCGGATGCCGTCGTCGGCCGCGGTGACCGTGAGGTCGCCGCCGACGATCGCGAGGCCGTCCTTCGTGGAGATGCCGTCGTTCGTGGTGCCGGTGACCGAGAGCGCGCCGCTGCCGGCGATCGTGAGATCAGAGGCCGAGGCGATCGCCGCGACGGGCGTCGCGTCGTCCGCGACCTCGTAGTCGGAGCCGTCCTCGACGGAGTTCTCCGTGCCGTCGGCCAGGTACAGGGTGGCCTCGTCCGCGCTGGTCACGGAGATGCCGGGGCCGCTGCTCGAGGTGATCGAGGCGTCGTCGAGGATGATCGTGACGTCCTCGTCGTCCGGGGCGTCGACGACCAGCTGGCCGTCGCTCAGCGACCCGGAGACCCGGTAGACGCCGCCCTCGGTGATCGTCACGGTCGAGCCGTCGACACTCACTCCCGAGGAGTCGGAGGTCGACCCGTCGTCGGAGAGGGTGATCGCCTGCTCGTCGGCCTCGTCCCAGGTCAGGTCGTCCTGGTCGTAGTGGGTGTCGAGGGTGGTCAGGTCCAGGCTCGAGAGCATGTCGTTGCTCGCCGAGGTGCTCGAGCTCGAGGTGGTGCTCGCCGCCGCCTCGCTGCTCGAGGAGGTGCCGGTGACCGCGGTTGCCGCGCCGCACGCCGCGAGGGCGAGGGTCGCGGCGCCCGCCGCCACGGCGGCCATGGCCCGACGGATGCTGCGCGCGCTGCGGCCGCGTCTGCGCCCGGTCGGCGGAGGGGTGGGCGTCGGCGGGGCGGCCGACGGCGGTGCGTACGCCGACGGGGCGGGGGTCGCGGACTCGGTGGTCGACGGGTTCTCGGGGGTGTGCTGGCTGGTCATGGTGATCGTGTCCTCTCGCGGCCGGGGGCCGTGGTGATGGCTGAAGGAGTCGTGGTGGTGGGAGACGTGCTGACGGCTGGTCCTGTGGTGATGCGGGGCCTCCTCACGCCGCCCGCTGCGCCGGCGAGCGGACCTTCTGGAGGGTGCGGTGCCAGCGGTTCGTCGGCAGGCGCGGGTCCAACAGGGCGAGGCCCGTCGCGAACTTCGAGATCCGCACGGGGCGGTGTCCGTCGGCCCAGAGCAGACGGTCGGCGCGTCCCGGACGGGTGCCGGCCTTCGTCTCGATGACGACGAGGCCCTCGAGGTCGTAGCCGGGCAGCGGCGCGGTCGCGGCGTGCCGGCCCGTGCCCGTCGGGCGCTGCGTGCCGGGGATCTCCCAGCGCAGGTCGGCGTCGATCGTCACGCGGCTCTCCTCGCCGGTGACCAGGAGCGTCGTGCGGTCGTAGCGGGTGGTGAGCACCGGCCCGAGCTCCCCGTCGAGGGTGCATCCGGCGCCGTCGAGCGCGGTGTCGACGAACTCCCGGGAGGTGCCCTCGAGAGGGCCGGCGGACGGGTCGCCCTCGGATCCGGCGGGCAGCGGGATCCGCTGCTTGGAGGAGCCCCCGCGTCCGGTGGCGGTCTTCACCTCGAGGAACGCGGTGCCGGAGTCGACGTACTCGCGGCAGCGGATCTTCGCGCGCCGGCGGCGCCTGCCGGCCGCGGCGCGGAAGGTCGCGAGATCGGCGGTGTCGTAATAGGTGGAGGCGTAGCGGAAGGTGCGCCGGCCGGCGATCTCGAGGACGCGCACGCTGCCGTCGAGCTCGGAGATCAGCATGTGCACGGTCTCGCGGGGCACCAGGTACTTGCGGTCCACGCGGGTCATCAGGCCGGCGCGCTCGGAGATCTCCTCGAGGCCCACGGCGGGGAGGCTGCTCAGGCTGGTCATCGCGCGACCCCCTGCACGTGGCGGGAGGCGTCGGCCCGCGCGTCGGACGGGGCGTCCGACGCGGCGGCGACGGGGGAGGCCATGCTGGTGCGCCCGACCGAGGCGCTCGAGCGCTCGTCGGCGCTGGCCTCGATCGGCACGGCGGCGCCCGCCGGGCGCTCGCCGGTGAGGCGGTAGCGGACGTCGACCGTGGTGGTGTCCGAGACGGTGTCCAGTCGCTGCACGCTGAGCGAGGTCACGCGGCCGCCGAGCATCCGGGCGAGGTGCGCGCGCAGCTCGTCCTCATCGGCGATCGCGCGGTCGACGACCACCACCTGACGGCGGTGCGCGGCGAGCAGCGCCGGATGGTCGACGAGGGTCATGGTGAGGACGATGAGCGCCATGAACACCGCGCCCATCCAGGCCGGGGTGACGGACAGCCCGCCCACGAGGCCGAGGGCCAGGAAGGCGAAGTAGTAGGCGATCTCGTGCTGCGCGAGCTCGTCGGAGCGCAGGCGGATGATCGACAGGACGCCGAACAGGCCCAGGCCGATCCCGGCGCTCACGGCCGAGTTCGCGAGCAGGGCGGAGACGGCGAGGACCCCGACGTTGATGCCGAGGAACGCGACCACGAGGTCACGTCGGCGATGGCGGGGCCAGTAGATGCCGAAGGTCAGGGTCGCGGCGGCGACGAGATCCAGGGCGTACAGGGGGATGGCGGACATGACGTGTGCTCCTCGATGATCGGTATGACATCGAGAATCCGGTCCGCGCCTGTGGAGCGCCTATGCCCGCCCTGTCGCGGGTGTATGAGAGATGAACACCGCGGTGGGCTGAAGGAAAGCGGCTGGTCAGACGGGTGTAGTCACCGCTGTCAGGCCACGATCTCCATCTCGAACCCCTGCGCGTTCTCGAGGAACAGGGCCGTGTGCTCGGGGCCTCCCGCGTGCGGATAGGCCTCGGCGAAGAGCTCGGACCAGCCGTGCTCCGGTGCCTGCTCGCGCAGACGGTCGAGCGCGTCGAGGGCGGAGCCCGCGGCCGCGCCGTCGGGCTGCGGGAGGTGCAGCGCGAGGTGGTTCAGGCCCGGCCGCATGCGGTCGTGGACCTCGCCGACGACGGCCGGGGACTGCTCGAGCACCACGTACACCCCGCTCGGGTGGCGCCAGATGCGGCCCGTCGGCCAGTCCGGATCCGACTCGCCCGTCCAGCCGAGCGCCCCGAGCAGCCAGTCGAAGGACGGCGCGGCGCCCGCGAGGTCGTGCGTCCACAGCTCCACGTGGTGCAGGGGCTGAGGCGCCGGTGAGGGGCGGTCGGTGGGCTGATCCATGGGGTGAGCGTACGGGGCGCCCTCACTCCTCGTCGGGGTGCGGGAACACGCGGCGGGCGCCCGGGCCCGAGGCTCCGAGGGCGTCGTCGGGGTTGTAGATCGCGCACTGGCGCATGGAGAGGCAGCCGCAGCCCACGCACATCGAGAGCCCGTCGCGCACCTGCTCGAGCTCGCGGATCCGCCGGTCCAGCCGAGGCCGCCATTCGCGGGCGAGCCGCGCCCAGTCGCGCTTGGTGGGCGCGTGGTCGGGCGGGAAGCGCGAGAAGGCCTCGGAGATCTCGGCGAGGGAGAGACCCACGTGCTGGGCGGCCTGGATGACAGCGATGCGCCGCAGCACCGTGCGGGCGTAGCGGCGCTGGTTGCCGGAGGTGCGCACGCTGGTGAGCAGCCCGCGGGACTCGTAGTGGCGGATCGCGCTCGTCGCGACGCCCGCGCGAGCGGCGACCTCGCCGATGGTCAGCCGTTCCTCGGGCGAGGTGTGTGCGCCCGAAGACTCATCGCGGAAGGGGCGGACGGCCCCGTCGGCCCCGAGGGTGCGGTCGGTGCGGTCAGCGGTCATGGCAGAAGTCTGCGCCGGCGGAGCCTTGACTTCAAGCGAACTTGAGGTCGGAGGGTAAGGGTCTTTGAAGAGAGGCCTGATCATGATGCAGAACGCCAGTGATGTCGTCCGCAGCGAAATGCTCGACGCCCACGCCGCCGTGCGCGGGATCCTGCAGTGCGCCACCTGCGGCGTCGAGTACGACGCGGCGGACCATCCCGATGTCTGCCCGATCTGCGCCGACGAGCGCCAGTACTTCCCGGCGGACGGCATCCAGCACTGGAGCGACCCCTCCCGCTCTACCGGCCGAATCGACCTCGTCGAGCTCGAGGAGGGGCTGTTCGCCCTGCGCGGCGTCGAGGGCGTGGGGATCGGGCAGGAGCCGAACGTGCTGGTCAGCGCGCACGGCAACGTGATGGTCGAGGTCCCGGCCGCGATCACCGACGCAGCGATCGAGGCCGTGCGGGCCCTCGGGCCCATGCGCGCGATCATCCCCAGCCACCCTCACATGTTCGGCCTGCAGTCGGCGTGGTCGGAGGCTCTCGGCGGGGCAGCCGTGTGGATCGCGAGGGCCGACGCCGCCTGGCTGGGGCGCGTGCCCGCGCACCTCCATCTGTGGGACGGGGAGGAGCAGGTGCTCCCCGGCGTGACGGCTGCGCAGCTCGGCGGGCACTTCCCCGGCAGCGCCGTCGTGCACTGGGGCGGGGCCGACGAGCGCGGCGTGCTGCTCTCCGGAGACACCATCGCTCCGAACCCCGACGGTCGCACCCTCGCCTTCATGCGCTCCTACCCCAATCGGATCCCTCTGTCCGGGGCTGTCGCGCTGCGCGTCGCCGAGGGCGCCGCGCGATTCGACTTCGAGCGCCTGCACGGCAACTTCGCGGGCGCTGTGCTGCAGGACGCGCGCGAGGCGGTGCTCGCCTCCGCCCGTCGGCACGCGGCCTGGGCGAGCGGGGAGCACGACGACCTGACGGGGCCGGCGGGGCAGGGGTGAGCGGGCCGGAGTCGCTCGACTCTCTCCGGCCGCCCGGGCGGCCGATGCTTGCCGATCATCGGTCACCGGTCCCGCTCAGAGCAGCCCCGTCGCAGACCGCAGGTGGATGGGTGCCGGAAGCTGCCCCCGCACTTCCGCCCGCATCGCGGTCCTCGCGCACGTGCCCTCAGAGCTGGGGCTGTGCCGCGGCAACGGCCTCCCATGGAGCGCGCTGCGCCACCAGGCGGCGCAGTGCCCTGAGGGGGCGCACCATATTGACCCCGACTGCGGCGCAGACCCGGTCGTCACGGCCGTAGACAGCAGTGAAGCCGCGCTCCTCCAGGCTCCCGTCGATGATCGCGAAACGGTCCGCACCCCGGGGTGATCCGTGGATCTGCACCGTGTATTCGTACTGGTCGGACCACACGTAGGGCACGCTGGGCAGGGGGCCTCCCGCCCCGAGGATGCTCCGGGCGACGGAGATCCCGTGCTCGGATGCCCGAGTGCGGTGCTCCAGACGTACGGGTCGTTCGGCGCCCGGATCGTGCCACGCTGCGACATCACCGACCGCCCACACTCCCGGTGCGGCGAGACCCGAGGCATCGCACACCACCCCGTCATCGAGCGTGAGTCCGCTGTCCCTGAGCCACTCGACATTCGGGATCGAGCCGATCGCGAGGAGGGCCATGTCCCCGGGAAGCTCACGGCCATCGGCGAGGCGCACTCCCGTGACATGGCCGTCGGCCGTGGTCACCGCGTCCACCGAGCCCTGTTCCAAGTCGACACCGCGCTCGCGGTGGAGTGCGGCGAGCATCCCCGCGACCTCGTCACCGAGCACATCGCCGAGTGGAGCGGGCCGACGACTGATCAGAGTGACCTCGCAGCCGAGCGTGCGCGCGCTCGCGGCCGTCTCGCTTCCGAGGAACCCTCCACCGCCTACGAGCAGCCGGGCCCCGGAGCGCATCTCTTCGCGGAGGCGATCCGCATCGGCCCGAGTGCGCATGGTGTGCAGTCCGGAGATCCCCTCGGTGCCGGGAAGCCGGCGGGAGCGGACCCCCGTGGCGATGACCAGCGCGTCGTAGTGCACTGTGCTGCCATCCTCGAGGCGCACCTCTCTGGCCTCCCGATCGAGGGACACGGCTGAGTGGCCGAGCTTCCATGTGGCCCCGAGCTCGGCCAGCGTCTCTCGGGGTCGGAGCTGGAGACGCGCCTCGTCCCATGCGCCACTCAGGTATCCCTTTGACAGGGGTGGGCGATCGTACGGCAGGTCGTTCTCGTCCCCGATGATCGTCACCCGCGCCGTGCAGCCCTCGCGGCGAAGAGCCTCGACGGTGCCCAGACCTGCGGCGCCCGCGCCGACGACGACGACGTCCTGAGGGCTCATTCGTGCACCGTGATCGCCGCGGCAGGGCACAGTGCTGCCGCGGTGCGCACATCCGGCGCGTGGCTGTCGTCGGGCTCTGCTTCCAGCAGCACCACGATTCCGTCCTCGTCGCGCTGGTCGAACACGTCTTCGGCGGCCATCACGCACTGGCCGGCGCCCACGCACTTGAGCTGGTCGATCTCGATCTTCATGGTCATCGTCCTCTTCTCTCGTCTCTTCTCGTCACCAGGTCACCGGGAGTGCCCGCACGCCGTAGTTGGTCCCGTAGCTGTCCATCGGCACGTCCGTCGGGTCGACTGCCAGGCGGAGGGTGGGGAACCGTTCGATGAGCCGGGGCAGCACGGTCTTGAGCTCGGCCCGGGCGACGTTCTGGCCGAGGCATTGGTGGACTCCGTAGCCGAATGCGAGGTGGCGGGTCAGCTGCCTGTCGAAGTCCGGAGTGTCCGGGTTGCTGAACACACGGGGATCGCGGTTCGCGATGGGCATGGCCACGACGACGAGGTCGCCGGCGGAGATCTTCGTGCCGCCGATCTCCAGGTCCTCGAGCGCCGTACGACCCAGCCCGAACTGCACGATGGTCAGGTAGCGCAGGAGCTCCTCGACGGCTCCTCCGATCTTCTCGGGGTGCGCGCCGAGCTCCTCCCAGCGATCGCGATCGCTCAGGAGGGTCATCACGCTGAGTCCCATCATGGCGGCCGTCGTGTCATGCCCGGCGAACAGCAGCAGGGCCCCGATGCCGACCAGATCCTTGTCGGTCAGGATCGTCTCGCCGCCGTCGGCCACCGCGATGAGCTCGGCGAGCAGGCCGGTCGCTTCCGGGTCCGCGCGCTTGCGCTCGATGAGGTCGGAGATGTAGCCCAAGAGCCAGGCGGCCCCGCGGTTGCGCTCCTCCTGGGAGTGCGAGACATCCATGAGCGTCTCGGTCGCGTGGTGGAAGTCGTCGCGGTCCTCGTTCGGGACGCCGAGGATCTCGCAGATCACCAGGCACGGCACCGGCAGGCACAGCGCCTCCACGAGGTCGACCGGCTGGGGAAGCTGAGCGATCGCATCGAGATGCTCATCGACGATGCGGTCGATGTACGGCTGGAGCGTCTTGCGCACCGCTTTCGGGGTGAATTTTCCCGAGAGCACGCGACGGAACATCCCGTGGTCCGGCTCGTCCATCATGACGAAAAGTGGTGGAAGGCCGTTCTGATCCTCCGCCGAGCCCGACGGATTCTCCTCCTGGTTTTCGTCCGGAGGCGTGTCGTGGCGCGGGCGCCGTGCGCTCATACGAGGATCCGCGAAGACCTCGCTGCCCTCGTCGTACCGGGTGACGAGCCATCCCTCGGTCCCGTTCGGGAAGCGGACCCAGTGGATCGGCTTCTCCTCCTGCAGGTGCCGGTACTCGACCGGCGGTTCTAGCGGGTTCTCCGGATCGCGGGCGACCGGCATCGTTGTGATCGAATCCGTCATTGTGCATCCTCATCTCGTGTGCGTGCTGAGTCGGTGGTTGCGGAGTCGTGATCGGCGAGGGCCGCGGCGACGCCCTGCTGGAACTGGGTCGCGTTGCCCCATCCCACGTAATGGGCCAGGAAGGCGACCATCTCATCGAGCTGTTGGGCGTCGAGCTCATCGTTCGCGAGTGCGCCGCGCACCTGGACGTGGACGAGATCGCTGCGGCCCAGGGCGGCAGTGGCGCCGAGCACCAGAAGACGGAGCTCGCGGATGGTGAGACCTGGGCGGCTCCACACGTCTGCGAAGAGATGGTTCACGGTGTCCTCGGCGAAGGTCCCGCGCTGCTCCGTCATCGCCTCGCTGAAACCGGGGCCGTACACCTGGTCCATCATCGCCAGGCCCCGTGCCGAGAGCGTCATGCCTCGAGCTCCTCGTGGATGCCGAGCGTCTGCTCGGTGCGACTCCGTGCAGCGGCGACCAGGGGCAGATCGAGGCCGAGCTCGGAAGCGGCGTCCTCGGCCGCGGCGAGATCCTTGTCCATCAGCGGCAGGATCCCCGCGACCATCTTCTGCACGGCAGCGATCGCTTCGGCGCCCTGAGGCGTCGCGGACCCGGCTGCGCTGCCTCGGGAGAGGAATGCAGAGGCTTCGTCCTCGGTGAACGAGCGCATCTGCAGCAGAGAGAGCAGCGTGGACCCCTCAGGGTCGGCTGCCGCGATGACCTCGGTCAGAGTCCGCGGGTCGACACCGGCGGCCCCGGCGAGAGCCGCGGCCTCGGCCACGGCCCGCCAGCTGCCGTACGTGATGATGTTGCGGGCCAGCTTGGTGGCCATCCCAGCTCCGGTGGGGCCGCAGTGCACGACCTCCCGTGCGAAGTCGTCGAGCACGGGCCGTGCTCGCGAGAGGGTGGCCTCGTCCCCGCCGACCATGGTGACCAGCCCGTTCTGCGCGGCCTTGTCACCGGGAGTCACACCGCAGTCGAGGAATCCGACCCCGCGCTCTGCGCACGCGGCGGCGAGCTCGCGGATGACGGGGAGCTCCAGGGTGCTCAGGACCACCGCGGTCATACCGGGATGTGCGCTCGTGAGGATGCCGGAATCCCCTGTGATCACCTCCCTCGCCTGCTGTGCGGAGACGACCGCGATCAGCACAACGTCGGCCCGCGCGCCGAGGTCTGCAGGGGATGCTGCGACCATCGGCGCGCCGGGCAGACGCGTGGCGGCCTCGGGTCGCACGTCGTATACCACGGGTGTTCGACCGCTGCGATGGAGGCTCGTGGCCACGCCCCCGCCGATCATCCCGAGTCCGATGACTCCGGCCCGCAGGCCATCCTCCGGTCCTGTTCCTGACGTATCCACAGGGTCTCCGATCCGCAACAAGGTGACTGAACTAAGTTCAGTCAGACTGTAGGGGCCGGTGCGGTCGAGTGCAAACGGGAGGTGCGGCGAGTCGCTCGCGTGTCAGGAATCAGACGTCGGCGAGTGGCCGAGGAGGGATTGCAGCTCGCGTGAGAGCGGGCTGCGTACGCGGTGGGCGCTGCTGGTGAACGTGTCTCCGGGTGGAAGGACCAGGGAGTCGAGGAGGCCGTCCGCGATCTGGAGCACGAGGTCCGCGCTGATCCTGTCCGCCAGGCTGTGCATGAGTGAGAGCTCCCCGTGCGCACCCGCCCAGAGCAGGTGCGCGATCTCATCGCTGGGCAATGCGAGTTCGCAGCCTGCGTCGGCGCAGCGCTCGGTGGCCGCGCGCAGACTTCCCGAGACCACGCTCGCCGGGTGCTCGAGAACGCGATAGCTCTCCACCTGCGGCTGACGTGACTCGTACATGATCCGGTACTTCCCCGGATGCTCCAGCCCGAACCGGCAGTAGGCGTGGATCTGCGCACGCAGATGCTCGATCGGATCGTTCGACGTCGTGGCGCGATCCGCGGAGCGCATCTCCTCGCCGAGCTTCTCGTACTTGTCCGCAAGGGCTGCCCACACCAGCTCTGCCTTGTCCTTGAACTGCAGGTACACGCTGGGTGCGGAGACTCCGACCTGCGCGGCCACCGCCCGGATGGTCAGGCGGTCGACGCTGTCCCATTCGTCGAGCAGCTCGTTCACCGCCTCGAGGATCTCCTCGCGCAGCTGGCTGCCCTCACCACGGCGACTGCGCCTTCGCCGTTCGACCACGTCCGCTCCCATCGCTGTTTGCCGGCACCGCGGTGCGACGGATGGTCCGGCTGCACGGGCCGCGCGTGTCCGCGACGTGATCATCCCATATCGGGCGGAGCCTGACACCGGAGCGCTGCCGCGGGTTCCGGTCGTGACCGCCGCCACCTGTGCTTCGCGGCCGCGAAAGCCTCGGTCGTCGGGGTTTCGAAGGGGGTAACCTCCAGAGCGACTGCGCGTAGTCCGCCCAGCGCCGGCTGGGCGAGTGTGAGCGCCGAGGTGAGGTTGACATGGTCGGCACAGTGGAGGTTCGGCGCACGGAACCCCGCCTCTGGACCGAGTGAACGAGACCTTCGGCATCTGACCATGCCGGAGGACTCCATCCGCCGGCCCGACTCGTGAGGCCCCGCCCCCATGACCCTGGCCGCCACCGCCACCCTTCTGATCCTCGCCCTGGGCGTCTCCGCCGACGCCTTCGCGGTCGCCCTGGGTCGCGGTCTGCAGATCCGCGGCAAGCTCCTGTTCAACGCGCTCGTGCTCGCCGCCGCCTTCGGCATCGCGCAGGCCGTGATGCCCCTGCTCGGATGGCTGCTCGGGGCGGCCTTCGGCACCTATGTCGACAAGATCGACCACTGGATCGCGTTCGGCCTGCTCGCGATCGTCGGCGGCAAGATGATCTGGGAGGCCTTCCGGCCCGACGACCCGGCCGACGAGCTCCCCGAGGACCCCGATCACCCCGATCACCGCGTCACCCCGCGCGAGGTGGTGGTGCTCGCGATCGCGACCAGCATCGACGCCTTCGCCGTCGGGATCTCGATCGCCTTCTCCTCGCTCTCGATCTGGGCCGCCGTGCCCGTGATCGGCGTCGTGACCTTCGTCCTGTCCTTCGTCGCCGTGTTCCTGGGGCAGCGGATCGGCGCGCGCTTCCGCACTCCCGCGGAGGTCGTCGGCGGCGTCATCCTGATCCTCATCGGCCTGCAGATCCTGCTCGAGCACCTCGGGGTGCTGTAGCGCCGGGCGGCGTCCGCTCTGAGACCATCGGGCCATGGGAGAACACGCCGAGCGCCTCGCCCGCGGCGAGTGGTACCTCGATGACCCGGAGCTGCAGGAGCAGCGACGTCGATGCCGGAGGTTGCTGGACGATTTCAACTCCGCCGGGGCCGACGAGGACGACGAGCGCCACCGCGCCCTGACCGCGATGCTCGGGCACCTCGGCGCCGACGTCGAGGTGGTGCCCCGTTTCCAGTGCACCTACGGCGCCCATGTCCGTCTGGACGACGGTGCCTTCGTCAACGCGAACGCCTTCTTCATGGACGATGCGGCGATCACCGTGGGCGCCCATGCCCGGCTCGGGCCCGGCGCGCAGCTGATGACGGCCCTGCACCCGATCGACGACCACGCCCGCAGGCGCGAGGGCTGGGAGCGCGCGCTGCCGATCTCGATCGGGGAGAACTGCTGGCTGGGCGCCTCGGTCACCGTCGGCGCCGGCGTGAGCATCGGCCGGAACACGGTGGTCGGCGCGGGCAGCCTGGTGCTGCGGGACCTCCCCGATCACGTCCTGGCGACCGGCTCACCGGCGAGGATCATCCGCACTCTCCCGCCGGAGGACGGGGCGCGCTGAGCCTCGGCCCGGGCTGGGGAGATTCTGGCCGATGGGAATGCGCGCTCGGGCGCCGCGCCCGTCCCCGGGCCCGCTCAGCGGAAGCGCTGCACGGCGAGCGGGGCGCTCGCCGCGAGGTCCCGGATCGCCGGGTGCTCGGTGCTAGCGAGCACCTCGTGCATGGTCCCGCGGGCGAGGATCCGTCCCTGGCCGAGGAAGGCGAGGTCCTCGCACAGCCGCTGCAGCAGCTCGAGGTCGTGCGAGGCGATGAGCATGCCCACGCCCAGCTCGCTCGCGCGCGAGCGCAGTCCCGCCGCGATCTCCCCGCGCATGCCCGGGTCCACCGCGGTCAGCGGCTCGTCGAGCACGAGGATCCCGGGGCGCGTGGCCAGCGCCGTCGCGAGCGCGACGCGCTGCAGCTCCCCGCCGGAGAGCGAGCGCAGCGTGCGGCCCTCGAAGCGAGGCTCGAGGCCGACGGTCGCGAGCATCTCGGTCACCGACACCGCGTGCGTGCGGCCGCCCTTGCGCGCCTCGCGCGCGGCGTTGCCCAGGGCCCCGGCGACGCTCGCCCGAGGATCGGTCACGGTCATCGCGTACTGGGAGACGAAGCGGACGTCGGCCGTGAACGCCTTGCGGTGCGCGCCGCGCAGCCGGGAGACGTTCCTGTGCTCGTACATGACCTGGCCCGACGTCGGCTTCAGGACCCCGCGCAGCGCGTCGATCAGCGTCGTCTTGCCCGCGCCCGACGGCCCGAGCAGGCCCGTGGGCGCCTGGCCCGAGCGGATCTCCAGGTCGATCCCGTCGAGGACCCTCTGGCCCGGGTAGCCGGCGTGGACGTCGGAGGCGATGAGGGCGGTGGACGAGGCGGAGGAGGCCATGTTCGCTTTCTGTCGGGTGCGGGTGCGGGTGCGGGTGCGGGTGCGGGTGCGGGTGCGGGTGCGGGTGCCCGACCTCCGGCACTGTAGCGATGGAGGCTGGGGCCGGGTCGGGAGCGTCGAACGCCGGACGCCCGGGAGCCGAGCGCGCCGCTCCGATAGCGTGGACGACCATGACCTCGAGCTCCGCGTCTTCCGGCCATGCCGCACCCGCCCCGACCCGTCGCCTCACCCTGGCCGAGCTGACGGACCTCTGCCGTGAGGCGGTGCGGGCGGCCGGCGGATCCGCTGAGGTCGCCGAGTCCCTGGCCGCTGCCGCCGTCTCCGCCGAGCGCCGCGGCAAGTCCGCCATCGGCGCCGCCCACCTGCCCGACTACCTCGACGGCCTCCGATCGGGCCGGATCGCTCCCGACGCCCGCCCCCGCGTGACCGCGCCCCGCCGGGCCGTGATCACGGTCGACGCAGACGGCGGCACCGCCCAGCTGGCCTTCGACACCGCCGAGGACGCACTCGTTGCGGCCGCCCGGGACTGCGGCGTCGCGGTCCTGTCCGTGCGCGACGCGTTCACCGCCGGCGAGCTCGGCGACTACGCGAGCCGCCTCGCCGAGCACGGACTCGTGGGCGTGACCGGCGCGAACTCGCCCGCGCTGATGGCCGTGCACGGCGCGAGCCAGGAGGTGACCGGCACCAATCCGATCGCCTTCGCCCTCCCGCACCCGGAGGGCCCTCGCATGTTCGACCAGGCCACGAGCGAGACCGCCTGGGTGAAGATCCGCGACGCCGCCGAGGACGGCTCCTCCATCCCGGAGGGCTGGGCCCTGGACCGGGAGGGCGAGCCGACGACCGACGCCCGCGCGGCGCTCGCCGGCGCCCTGCTGCCCTTCGGCGGAGTGAAGGGCGGGAACATCGCACTCATGGTCGAGATGCTCGCGGCCATGTCGGGAGGCTCGTTCTCGCTGGACGCGGCGCCCTTCGACTCCGGCGACGTCTCGCCGAGCCTGGGCATGTTCGCGATCGCCATCGACCCGTCGGCCTTCGCCGATGACTACCCGCAGCGGGCCGAGGAGCACCTGCGCCGACTGCGCGAGGAGCGCGGCGTGGACTTCGGGCGGCGCAAGACCGAGGTCACCGAGGTCGAGCTGCCCGTCGCCCTGCTCGATGACCTCGCTGCGCCCAGTCCCGTCGCCCTGTCGGAGGACCGCTGATGCGCGCGCGCCGTCTGCTGCAGGTCGTCGACACGCACGTCGAAGGCCTGCCGGTGCGCGTGGTCACCGGGGGAGTGGCCGCGCTGCCCGGCGACACCATGGAGGAGCGCCGAGCCCGCTTCGTCGCCGAGCACGACGACCTGCGCACCCTGCTCATGTGCGAACCGCGCGGCACCGGGTGGACGTCCGGCGCGATCCTGCAGCCGCCCACCCGCGAGGACGCCGACTGGGGAGTGCTGTTCATCGAGGTCACCGGTGTGCTGCCCATGTGCGGGGCGGGCACGATCGGCGTCGCGACCGCTCTCGTCGAGACCGGCATGGTCGAGGTGACCGAGCCCGTCACCCGCATCCGCCTGGACGCCCCGATCGGTCTCATCACGGCCGACGTCGAGGTGCGCGACGGGCGGGCCCGCGCGGTGACCATCGCGAACGTCGCCTCCTTCGCGCACGCCCTCGACCAGCGCATCGACGTCCCCGGATACGGGGAGGTGACGGTCGACATCGGCTTCGGCGGGAACTTCTACGCGGTCCTCGGCGCCGACGCGCTCGGGCTCCGCGTCGAGCGCGAGGCGTCCGGTGACCTCATCCGGGCAGGGAGCTCGGTGATGGACGCGGTGAACGCGCAGATCCTGCCGCGCCATCCCGGCACCGGCTACGAGGGCTGCGAGCACACGATCCTGCTGGACCCCGCCTCGGACGCGCGACGGGCGAAGCACGCCCTCGTCAACCACCCGGGATGGATGGACCGATCGCCCGGCGGCACCGGCACCAGCGCGCTCATGGCCATCCACCACGCCCGCGGGGACCTGGGCCTCGAGCAGGACTTCGAGAGCGGGTCGATCCTGGGCACGTCCTTCACCGGCCGCCTGGTCGGGACCACCCGCATCGGCGGGACGGAGGCCGTGCTGCCCACGATCACCGGCAGCGCCTGGCTCACCGCTCTCTCGCAGATCGTCCTGGACCCCAGCGACCCGTTCCCGGCCGGCTTCACCCTCTGAGCGGCCGACGGGGTCGGTCCGTCGGCCGGCTCGGGCGACTCGGGCGACTCGGGCGACCCGGCGGGCGCGACCGACGGGGGGGGGGAGGGGCCGGGCGCGCCACCCTCTACGCTCTGTGGGCATGAGCCCCGAGCGACCTTCGCCCTCCCGCCTCTTCCTCCTCGTCGGCCCGCCGGCCGTCGGGAAGCTCAGCATCGCCCGCGAGATCGGGCGGCGCTCGGGCGCGATCGTCGTGGACAACCACCTGGTCAACAACGCCGTCTTCGTGCCCATGGGCCTGGATCGCGGGGGCAGGGACCTCGCCGACACCGACGCGCTGCGGGCGCGGGTCCTGGACGTCGTGCTCGAGGCGACGCTCGCCGCCCCGGCGGGCCTCTCGCACGTCTTCACCAACTGGCTGCCCGAGGATCCGGACAACGCCGCCCACGTGCAGCGCCTGCGCGACCTCGCCGCCCAGCGCGGCGCGCGGTTCGTGCCCGTCTGGCTCACCGCGACGGCCGACGAGCTCTCCGCGCGCGTGGACTCCCCCGAGCGGGCGGAGCGCTCGAAGCTCGTCGACGCCGGCGTCCTGCGCGAGCTGCTCGCGATCCCCTCGCTGCCCGCCCCGTCGGACGCGATCGAGGTGGACACCTCGCAGATGAGCATCGAGCAGGCCGCCGCGCACATCCTCGAGTCCTCGCGCGTCCCCGACCCCGCGCACGTCCCCGACTCCTCGCGCCCTGCCGGACCCGCGCACGGCGCCGGGGCATAGCCTCGGGGCATGACTCCCGCGAGCTACGTCCCCGCACCCACCGCCGCCGGCTCGCTCGTCCTCGCGGACGTCGCCGTCGTCGACCCCGCGAGCGGCGAGGTCACCGCGCACCAGGACGTGCGGCTCGAGGGCGAGCGCATCGCCTCCGTCGCGGCGCACGACGACCGCACCGAGGGTCGGTCCGAGGACGCGGGAGCCGCCGCGTCGCCGCGCGTCGTCGACGCCTCGGGCCTGTTCGTCGTCCCCGCCTACGTCGACGCGCACGCGCACCCGCTGAACGATCCCGAGGACGTCGACGCGACCTACGCGCTCATGCTCGCCGCGGGCGTCGCCGGATACCGGCAGATGTCCGGCAGCGACGAGCTGCTGGCCCGCCGCGCCGCCGGCACGCTGCGCAGCCCGGAGGGCTCGCCCCGTCTGCTGGCCCTGCCCGGCGACCTGCTGACCCCGATCACCGCGCCCGACGCGAAGGGCGCCGCCTCCACCGTGCGCCACCAGGCCGAGCGCGGCGCCGACTTCATCAAGGCAGGCTTCACCAACCGCAGCACGCTGCTCGCCGCGATCGCCGAGGGCAAGGAGGTCGGCCTGGACGTCGTGGGCCACGTGCCCGACGACATCGACGCCCGCGAGGCCTCCGAGGCGGGCATGCACTGCATGGAGCACCTGGGCACCGGCGTCTCGCTGTACGCGGCGTCCTCGCGGCGCGAGCAGCAGGTGCGCAAGAACGCCGGCGGCGTGCCGAGCCTCCCGCGCATCCCCGGTCTCGCCCCGATCGCGAACCGGATCTTCCAGCCCTTCCTCATGAAGCTCGTGGTCAATCCCGTGGCCCGCACCAGCGAGAAGACCGCCGAGAACTACCGGCTCGTGGACCGCACCTTCGACGAGCAGCGCGCCGAGTCCCTCGCCCGCCTGCTCGCGGCCAACACCACCTGGCAGTGCCCCACGCTGATCCGCGTGCACACCCAGCAGATCCCGGGCACGCCGCGCCACCGCGACGATCCCCGGAAGCGGTTCATCGCGCCCGACGTGCTCGCGGTGTGGGAGTCGGTCACCGACACCTTCGAGGAGCTCCCGGCGCCCACGCGCGAGGCCCTCGCCGAGCACTGGGAGGCGCAGCTGCGGATGACCCGTGTGCTCGCCGACGCCGACGTCCCGATGCTCACGGGCACCGACTCCAACGGCGCGAGCTGGGTGATCCCGGGCCTGGGGCTGCACGACGAGTTCGCTCTGCTCTCAGAGGCCGGGGTGAGCCCGACGTCGATCCTCCGCGCGGCGACCAGCGACGCCGCCCGCTTCTTCGGCCGCGAGGACCGGGCCGGTGCGGTCCGCGCGGGCTTCGAGGCCGACCTCGTGCTGCTGGGAGGGGATCCGACGGCCGACGCCGCTGCGCTCGCCGACGTACGCGGCGTCGTCCGCGACGGCGCCTACCGCGACCGCGCCGCGCTCGACGAGATGCTCGAGCGCCTCGCCGCCCGCCCGACGGCCCGCTGACCCCGAGGTGCTGATCCGCTGAGCCCGGGGTGCTGACCCGCTGAGCTGCTGAGCCGGTGCCCGCCGGGCCGCACAGCACCCCCACAGCCCGCCCGAGGCTCCGGGCACAGTCTGCGCGCCGACTCTATGGCGCATGAACGCACCCCACGCACCCACCCGCGACCCCGGCGAGCATCCGCCGGGCGAGCTCTCGCCCGACCAGCCGACGTCGGGTCGGATCCCGTCGGACCCGTCGGCCCAGGACCCGCCCCCGTCGGAC
>NZ_JAKRMO010000130.1:0-1154 GCF_022346485.1 Brachybacterium sp. ACRRE
CCGGATCTGTCGGAGGAGTTGCAGGGGATTTGGGATCTCGCGGTCCGGGAGTCGCGGCTGGCGGCGGAGTTGATGCGGCGTCTGGCGCCGTTGTGGGTGGGACGGGATGTGGAGGGTGCGGGGGCGCATGAGGGTGATGTGGAGGATGCGCAGGCGGCGGTGGCGCTGCGCACCACCACGACGGTGTCTTATGGGCAGATCCGTGACGCCCACGAGGCGCTGACGCTGTTTCCTCTGTTGTTCGCGCGGGTGGAAGCGGGGGAGTTGCCGGTCGAGTGGCTGCGGCGGGTGATCCACCGGTCCCGGGACCTGCCGGAGGAGGACCGGAGGGGTCTGGATGGGGTGATGGGGGACTGGGAGTTCGGGGTGAGCCCGGAGACGTTCCGGCGCCTGTTGGGTGAGTTGATCACCTGGTTCACGTCACTTCTGGATCTCTCGCCGGTGGAGCGTGCCCAGCGCCGTCGGCATATCGGTGTTCCGGTGGTGGGGCCGGATGGGACGGCGTCGTTGACGGTGACGGGGCCTGTCCCGGAGATCCTCGCGTTCGCCCAGTCTCTCGATGCCGCGGCGGAGACGCTGCAGGCTGCCCAGCGTCACGCCCTCGACGAGGGGCCCGATGGCGAGGTGCCGTTCGATGAGGACGGTGCCGTGCGGGCGTCGGGGAAGACGATGACCCGTGGCCGCCTCAGGTATGAGGCGCTGCTGCGGGGTGAGGTGAACACGGACGGGCATGAGGTGCCCTCGGCCCGGTTCACGATCCTGGTGACCATCCCGTTCTTGACCCTGCTCGGCCAGAGCGAGGCACCGGCCCTGCTCGAGGGGAAGCATCCGATCCCCGCGGACATGGCGCGCGAGCTCGCGGGGGAGTGCCCGGAGTGGATGCGGATCCTGACGGATCCCGTCACGGGTGCGTTTTTGCCGTTGCCGCCGGAGCGGTATCGACCCAGTCCGCAGATGGTGACGCATGTGCGGTTGCGGGGCCCGGAGTGTGCTGTTCCGGGGTGTGGGCGGGCGAGTTGTCGTGGTGTGGAGGTGGATCATATTGAGGAATTCGATCATGATCATCCCGGGGAAGGTGGGGTGACGGAGATCGAGAATCTTCATGTGTTGTGCTGGTCGCATCATCAGGTGAAAACCGCCCGCGATATCGACCC
>NZ_JAKRMO010000131.1:0-1130 GCF_022346485.1 Brachybacterium sp. ACRRE
GTCCCCGTCCCCGTCCCCGACGAAGGATCCCGAGCAGCGACGCTCGTGGGTGCCGATGATCGGGCTCTTCCTCGCCCAGGTCCTCATGTCCTTCAACGTCGCGGCCCTCCCGATCTCGCTGGGAGGCATGGTCGAGGACTTCCATGTCCCGCCCACCACCGCGAGCTCGACGATCGTGGTCTACGGCCTCGCCGTGGCTGCGCTCGTGATGACGGGCGCGAAGCTGGGCCAGCGCATCGGCTGGACGCTGATCTTCCGCGGCGTCCTGGTGGTGTTCGCCGCCTCGTCGCTGCTCATGATCTTCTCGCGCACCATCACGTGGGCGATCACCGGACAGCTGCTCGCGGGCGCCGCCGCCGCGATCATCGTGCCGGCGCTCGTCGCGCTGATCGCCGAGAACTATCGCGGAGCGCAGCAGGCCACCGCCGTCGGCTCCCTGGGGTCGGCCCGCGCCTTCTCGGGCATGAGCGCCTTCCTCATCGGCGGCACCCTGGGGACCCTCGTCGGCTGGCGGCCGATCTTCCTCATCACCCTCGGCCTCGCCGTCGCCGTCTTCGCGCTCAGCTTCACCCTGCGCTCGGACAGCGGGGACCCGTCGGTGAAGATCGACCTCATCGCCTCGGTCCTGATCGGCGCCGCGATCGTGATGCTCACCCTGGGGTTCAACAACCTCAACGGGTGGGGGATCCTGCGCGCCGAGGAGACCGCTCCGTTCTCGGTGCTCGGCATGTCGCCCGCGCCCGTGCTCGTGGTGCTCGGGCTCATCTGCGGTCAGGGGTTCCTGCTGTGGACCCGACGCCGCATGGCCGCCGACCGGGTGCCGCTCGTGGATCTGCGGGTGCTCGGCTCGCGCTCCGAGCGGTCCGCCGTGTACGCGATGTTCATCATCGTGGCGATGGAGGCGGCCGTGAACTTCACCGTCCCCACCTACATCCAGGTGGTGCAGGGGCGCGCGCCCTTCGCCACGTCGCTGGCAATGATGCCGTTCAACCTCACCGTGTTCGTCACCGCGACCCTCATCGTCCGCTTCTACTCGCGCTTCAGCCCCCGCGCGATCGCCCTGTTCTCGTTCGCCCTGACCACGATCGCGCTGGTGTGGCTCGCAGCGGTGGTCACGAACAACTGGGAGA
>NZ_JAKRMO010000132.1:0-1127 GCF_022346485.1 Brachybacterium sp. ACRRE
GGACAAGGATCTGGACCGCAAGGAGCTCGAGAAGCTGTTTTTGACCCTGGCCTGAGACCCCGAATCCCGAGATGATCGGGGTCCGGCACGACGACCCGAAGGAGAAGACGATGACCTACACCCATCACCTCACCCTCGACCAGCCATACGCGCAGGCCGTCGGGCGCGTGCGCGCAGCACTGTCCGAGCAGGGATTCGGGATCATCACCGAAATCGACATGCGGGCCACGTTCGAGAAGAAGCTCGACGCCGACGCGGCCGAGGAGATCGGCGACTACATCATCCTCGGTGCGTGTAATCCAGGCCTCGCTCGTCGAGCTCTCGCGGCAGAGCCGCAGCTTGGCGCTCTCCTGCCCTGCAACGTGATCGTCCGGCGCGGGGCCGACGACGGTCACAGCATCGTCGAGGCGATGGATCCGAAGGTCATGGTCCAGCTCAGCGACAGTGACCACGTCCGCGCGGTAGCCGACGACGCCGACAGTCGACTGCAGGGCGCCCTGGCGGCGTTGCGCCGCTCCGCCTGACGTCCCTGAGCCCTCCCTGTCGAGTTGTCCCGAGCACTGGCTCATCCGCTGATAGTGCCCACCCGCAGAACACCTGGGGGCTTCACAAGGACCACGTTGGCATCTACCGGAAGCTGAGGGCCTCCTCCAGTAGTCCGACCATGCAGGCAGCGATGACTTCCAGCGCCATCCATGCCTGTGGCGCTTGGTCAGCGGGCCATGGGCAGGCAGGCTCCGGCGGCGTCATCGAAGCTGCCGACAATTTGCACCACCTCGCAGCCTTCGCGCTTGAGCAGGCTTGCGCCCACTCCGGCGCGGTAGCCCGACCCGCAGTGAACCCACCGTCGGCCAGGCGGAACCCCATCCAGACGAGCGAGCAGCTCCTGCAACGGGGTGTTGACTGCGCCGTCGATATGCGACGACTGGTGCTCCCCGGTGTGACGCACGTCCAGGATCGCTTCGCCCTCCGGGCTATCGGCTGTTTCATAGCCAACCGAGCGCCGGTGAAGCGCCCTGGGTTTCGTTCCGTGGTTAGGCGGGCGCGGTCGTCGTGGGGTGAGTGTAGGACGCTTCGACCGCTGCGGGGGTGCGGTAGTCGAGAGTTTCATGCAGTCGGGACGTGTT
>NZ_JAKRMO010000133.1:0-920 GCF_022346485.1 Brachybacterium sp. ACRRE
GCCGCCAGCAGCGGGCGGGCCGGGACGAGCGGGTCGGGCAGGGCTCCGTCCGGTCCGCCCCGCCCGCTGCTGGCGGCGAGGTGAACGGCGCCCGGAACATCGCGTGAACATCCGGTTCCCGCCCTGGTCACGACCTGCTCGCACGCCTCGCGGTCGCCGGGTTCACATCGTCCGCACGGGCGGGGACGTGAGAGCCTTGAGGGGTGAGTTCCACCCCCTTCGCTCCGGACCCCGGCCCGCTGGCGACCTGGCCGCCGCGCTGGATCCCGCGCGCCGTCGTCTTCGACTGCGACGGGCTCCTCGTGGACACCGAGTCCGAGTGGCTCGCGACGCAGGCCCGCTACCTCGCGGGCCACGGGGCGACGATCGACGAGGAGACGCGCAGGTCGCTCACGGGGCGGAGCGTCGAGACCGTGGTGCGCAGGCTCTCCGCCGAGACCGGCCAGGACCCCTATGCCGCTGCCGACGAGCTGATGGCCCTGCACAAGGAGGCCCTCACGGATGCCGTGGGGATCCTGCCCGGCGCCGTCGAGACCGTGCGCGCGGTCGCCGCCCGCGTCCCGGTCGCGATCGCCTCGAACTCCCCGCGCGATCTTCTGGACGACGCCCTCGAGGGCCTCGGCATCGGGGACGTCGTCCTCACCTCCGTGAGCGTCGACGACGTCGCCGCGGGCAAGCCCGCCCCCGACATCTACGTCGAGGCCGCACGGCGGCTGGGCGCCGACGTCGCCGACACCCTCGCCTTCGAGGACTCCGAGACCGGTGCGACGGCCGCCCGCGCGGCCGGTCTGCCCCTCATCGCCGTCCCCTCGATCCCCGGGCAGCGGCCGGTCGCCGACCGCACCCTGGCGAGCCTCGAGGACACCGACCTGCACGCCTGGATCCGCACCTGGGAGAGAGCACGATGAACACCCCCGCCC
>NZ_JAKRMO010000134.1:0-696 GCF_022346485.1 Brachybacterium sp. ACRRE
TTTTGTGTTGATAAGTCATCGGCCATTAGTACCAGTCAGCTCCACACATTACTGTGCTTCCACATCTGGCCTATCAACCCAGTCATCTCCTGGGGGCCTCCCACACCACAAGGGTGCACGGATATCTCATCTTGAAGCAGGCTTCCCGCTTAGATGCTTTCAGCGGTTATCCCTTCCCGACGTAGCCAACCAGCCATGCCCTTGGCAGAACAACTGGCACACCAGAGGTCAGTCCATCCCGGTCCTCTCGTACTAGGGACAGGTCTTCTCAAATATCCAACGCGCGCAGCGGATAGGGACCGAACTGTCTCACGACGTTCTAAACCCAGCTCGCGTACCGCTTTAATAGGCGAACAGCCTAACCCTTGGGACCAACTCCAGCCCCAGGATGCGACGAGCCGACATCGAGGTGCCAAACCATGCCGTCGATATGAGCTCTTGGGCAAGATCAGCCTGTTATCCCCGGGGTACCTTTTATCCGTTGAGCGACACCCATTCCACAATGAGGTGCCGGATCACTAGTTCCTGCTTTCGCACCTGCCCGACATGTCTGTCTCGCAGTCAAGCTCCCTTGTGCACTTACACTCAACACCTGATTGCCAACCAGGATGAGGGAACCTTTGAGCGCCTCCGTTACTCTTTAGGAGGCAACCGCCCCAGTTAAACTACCCATCAGGCACTGTCCCTGATCCGGAT
>NZ_JAKRMO010000135.1:0-508 GCF_022346485.1 Brachybacterium sp. ACRRE
GGGTTTGGGGTGTGGGTGAGTGTGTTTTGTGGTGGATGTGTTTGTGGGTAAGTGGGGGTTGTGGAGGGACGGGTAAAGTTGTCCACAGATTCTTGCTGGCATCTTGTGGTGTCCGTTTCGTCGAGTATTCTTGGGGTATAGAACGTCAGAGCCGGTGGAGGGGAGGGAATCGTGCTCGCGAATGGTGATGCGTTCAGTGATGGCGATGATTCCCTCGCGCCTGAACGTGGTGAGTTTGTCTCGGAATCCTCGGCCGCTGAGAGCGCTTCTGATTCTTCGGGGTCGGGGCCTGGTGCGGGTCGTCTTCCGCGGGTGGCGCGGGGTCCGCGTCCGCGGGTGCCTTTGTCGCGGGAGACTCTCGGTGAGCGGACGTTCGCGGTGGAGGGTCCGGATCTGTCGGAGGAGTTGCAGGGGATTTGGGATCTCGCGGTCCGGGAGTCGCGGCTGGCGGCGGAGTTGATGCGGCGTCTGGCGCCGTTGTGGGTGGGACGGGATGTGGAGGGTGCGG
>NZ_JAKRMO010000013.1:0-78689 GCF_022346485.1 Brachybacterium sp. ACRRE
GCCTCCCTGTTGGGCCCTGTTTTTGGGGGGGGGGGGGGGGGGGATGGCCACCCCCGGGGCCGGGGGATCCGGAGGATCAGAAGAGGGAGGAGAAGAACTCGAAGTTCCACGGGACCGTGCCGTTGAGCAGCGGGTCCATCAGGTACACGACGAAGAACAGTCCGATCCAGACCACGTCCACGAAGTGCCAGTAGTAGGAGATGCAGATCGCGCTGATCTTCTCGTGCTGGGTGAACTCGTTCGCGGAGAACGCCCGGGCGAGGACGAACAGGAACGCGATGAGGCCGCCGATCACGTGGAGGCCGTGGAAGCCGGTGGCGAGGTAGAAGACCGAGCCGAAGGGCGAGCTGCTGAGGGAGACGCCGGCCTCGGCCAGCTCGGTGTACTCGAAGGCCTGCCCGGACACGAAGATCGCGCCCATGAGGAAGGTCAGGGTGTACCACTCGATGACGCCCCACCCGGCGATGTTGAAGATCGAGCCGGTGCGTCCCTTGCGGGACTCGCCCTTGGCCCAGGGCAGCACGCCCTCGGCGGCCATGACGCCGATCTGGCAGGTCACGGAGCTCAGGACCAGGATGATCGTGTTGGCGATCGCGAAGTCGTGGGTGAAGTGCTCCTCGCCCGCGACGAACGTGTCGGGGACCATCGCGTGCAGCGTGAAGTACATCGCGAAGAGACCGGCGAAGAACATCAGCTCGCTGGAGAGCCAGACGAGCGTGCCGATCTGCGTGGAGTTCGGGCGGCCGACTGCGGGGGCAGGGCCTGTGCGCTGGGGCAGAGTCGCAGTAGTCACGTCACCATTATGCCGTGTCGTCAGATTCGATGCCCCGGGTACACGGCCGACCTGGGGAACCGCTGGGGCGCGAGGCCCTGACGGACCCCGCCAGCATAACCCTCACGACACGCTGTCACGAACCTGGACACGCTCTGTGGCGAGGGCCTCTCAGCTGGGGATCCTGACATCCGGGCGCACGCGCACGAGGGCGCCCGGGATGGGATGATCGGCACATGTCCGCCACCGCATCCGCGCCCTCCCCGACCTGGCCGTCGCTGACCTCCCGACTGGTCCGCCACGAGGATCTCGACGCTGCGCAGGCGGCCTGGGCGATGGACGAGGTCATGTCCGGCAACGCCTCGGCGATCCAGCTCGCCGGCTTCCTGGTCGCGCTCGAGTCGAAGGGCGTCACGAGCATCGAGCTCGGGGCCCTGGCGGACGCGATGGTCGCGCATGCGCGGGGGCTCGACGTGGACCGCCGGGCCGTGGACATCGTCGGCACCGGAGGGGACCTCGCGCACACGGTGAACATCTCCACGATGGCCTCCGTGATCATCGCTGCGAGCGGACGCCGCGTGGTCAAGCACGGCAACCGCGCCTCGACCTCGCGATCGGGATCGGCCGACGTGCTCGACGCCCTCGGGGTGCGGCTCGACCTGCCGGCCGAGCGCTCCGCGCAGCTGCTCGACGAGCTCGGTATCGCGTTCCTCTTCGCCCAGGTCTTCCATCCCTCGATGCGGTTCGGCGCGGAGGCGCGCAAGGGGCTCGGCATCCCGACGGTTTTCAACGTGCTCGGCCCGATCACGAATCCCGGCAAGCCCCTGGCGAGCGCGGTGGGCGTCGCGAGCTCGGTGATGGCCCCGGTCGTGGCCGGCGTCTTCGCCGGGCGCGGGACGAGCGCGCTGGTGTTCCGCGGTCAGGACGGACTCGACGAGCTCACCGTGGGCGCGCCCTCGGACGTCTGGGAGGTGCGCGGCGGGAGGGTGCACGAGCACGTGCTGGACCCGGAGGAGCTGCTCGGCATCCCCCGTCACGGGGCCGATGCCCTGCGGGGCGGCTCTGCCGAGGAGAACGCGCAGGTGGCTCGTGATCTCTACGCGGGAGAGGGGACGTCGGCCGTGCGGGACGCGGTGCTCCTCAACGCCGCCGCCGGCCTGCTCGCGCACGACGGCATCGGCGCGGGAGTCGAGAGCGCCGCCGAAGGGGCGTCCTTCGAGGACCGCTTCCGGGAGGCCTTCGAGGAGGCGAGCGCCGTGCTCGACTCCGGGGCCCCCGCCCGTCTGCTCGACGCCTGGGCGCAGACCACCCAGCGCCTCGTCGGCGAGGCGCGCTGACGCAGGTCGGCTGGATAACGCAGATCGGCGCGCCGACGCGGATCGGCGGGATGACGCGGGGCGGGTCGCGGGGAGGCGCCCGGTCTCAGCCGTCGGAGCCGAGGTCGAAGGCGACCTCGAGGTCCTGACTGGAGTAGGTGCGGAAGGCGATGTTCGTGGACGTGTCCACGACGCCGTCGATCTTGCTGATGCGGTCCGCGATGACGCCGGCGAGATCCTCGTGCTCGCGCACGCGCACGATCGCGATGAGGTCCACGTCGCCCGTGACCGAGTAGACGTGGTCGACGCCGGGGACGGCGGTGATCTCCTGGGCGGCCTCGGGGATGCGGTCGCTGCGGGCGATGATCGAGACGATCGCGGTGATCATGCTGTCCTCCAGGGTGTCGGCCGAGCTGTGCACGGGTGCGCGTCCAGCCTAGTCGGCGGTCGTGAAGGCCGCCTGCAGCGTCTGCGGATCGAACCGGGCGCGCAGGGGCACCGCCCAGGTCCCCTCGACGGCGACGACGCGCATCCCCTCGCCCTCGAGCCAGTGGAGCAGCAGCTCGGACTCCTGATGATGTCCGTGGCACAGCGGTCCCGAGGGCAGCTCGTCGAGGGGGATCTCGGCGCCGCGCCGCGCGAGCTCGCGCGCGACCGGCACGGGATCCGTCCCCCGGGGCACGATCGCGGTGCCCGCGTGGCGCCCCGCGCGCACCGCCAGGAGCTCCCATGCGCCGGCCGGATGGCGCCGCGACTCGGCGGGGCGCGCGGCCACGAGCATCGGACAGGCCGCGAGGGCGCGCAGCTGCTGGGCGCGCTGGGCCGCGGCCAGGAAGGCCTCCGCCTGTCCCTTGATCCGCGCGGCGTCCTCGAAGCGGTGCGCGCCGACGTGCGCGCGCATCCGCGCCGCGGCGTGCGCGATCACCGGTGAGGGGTCCTCGAGCATCGCCCGCCGGATCCGCGCATGGGGCTCGGGAGCCAGGCGGCGCCCCGTCCCGCTCGCGCCGGAGCCGCCCGCCCCCTCGAGCGACGCGCCGCGGCCCATCACGGCGTCGGTGAGCAGGGCGCGCAGCGGCTCCACGTCATGGCGCGAGCGCAGCGGCCCGATCTGCGCCGATCCGTCGTCCTCGCTCCGTGCGATGCGGGCCGCGCGCAGCCCGTCGGCCCCCGGGCCCAGGCGCAGCCAGAGCGCCTTCTCCGGCTTCAGTCCCTGACGGTTGGCGGGCGGCTGCTCGCGGGCGATGATCCGCAGCTCGCGCACCGCCGCCTCGAGGCGGGAGGCGCACTCGATGGTGCGGATCTCGTGGAGGCGCGGGAGCACGTCGAGCACTCGGCGGCGGGTCTCGGACGCGCTGAAGTAGGTGCGCACGCGCGAGCGGAGGTCGTGCGAGGTGCCGACGTAGAGCACTCCTCCTTCGCGGTCGACGAACTGGTAGACGCCCGGCACCGGGGGCACGGTGTCGGCGAGATGGCGCTTGCGGGCCTGCGCGGGCGTGACCTTCCGATGGGCCGAGGCGAGGTCCTCGACCGTGCGCGCGCCGCGATCGCCCAGCCGGGCGATGATCGCGTGCAGCACGTCGACCGTGGCGCGCGCATCGGACAGCGCCCGGTGGTCCGGCGTGACCTGGGCGCCCACGTGCGCGGCGAGGGTGCCGAGCTTGTGGTCGCGCACCTCGTCGCGCTTGAAGACGCTGCGGGCGAGGGCCAGGGTGTCGAGCACGGGAGGGGAGGGCCAGGTGATCTCGAGCCGGGCCGCCTGGGAGCGCAGGAAGCCCACGTCGAAGCGGGCGTTGTGGGCGACCAGCACGGCGTCGTGCGCGAAGTCCAGGAACATCGGGAGCACGGCCTCGATGTGCGGCGCCCCGCGCACGGTCGCGTCGGAGATCCCGGTGAGCGAGGCGATGTAGGCGGGGATCGGTCGCTGGGGGTCCACGAAGGTGCGGAACTCGCCCAGCACGTCGCCGCCGCGCACCTTGACCGCGCCGATCTCGGTGATCGCGTCCTGCGACGGGTCGGTGCCCGTGGTCTCGAGGTCCACGACCACCATCTCGGCCTCCTCGAGCGGAGTGCCGAGATCGGCGAAGCTCAGCTGCCGGCGACGGCCGGAGCGCGGGGGAGCGGTCATGGTCGAAGACTAGGACGAGGGGCGGACATCCGGGCCGGCCGTCGCCTCCCGGGCCTCAGCCCTTCTTCGGGCGGGAGTAGATGGTCTCGATGAGGTCCGCGTAATCCTTGGTGACGACGTTGCGCTTGAGCTTGAGGGACGGCGTGAGGTAGCCGTTCTCCTCGGTGAAGTCGGTGTCGATCACCTCGAACACGCGGATCGACTCGGCGCGGGAGACCGAGGTGTTCGCGGCGTCGACCGCCTCCTGCAGAGCCGCGCGGACGGTCTCGTCCTCCGCCGCCTCGGCGATCGTCATCTCGGGCAGGCCGTGGTTCTTCAGCCAGGTGGGCAGCATCTCCTCGTCGAGCGTGAGGATCGCGGCGACGAACGGCTTCTGGTCGCCCACGACGATGCACTGGCTGATGAGCGGGTGCGCGCGCAGAGCGTCCTCGAGCGGGGCGGGGGAGACGTTCTTCCCGCCGGCGGTGACCAGCAGCTCCTTGGTGCGGCCGATGATCGTGATGGAGCCGTCGTCGTCCAGGCTCGCGAGGTCGCCGGTGCGGAACCAGCCGTCCTCGAAGGCGGCCCGGGTCGCCTCGGGGTTGCCGTGGTAGCCGCGGAACACCATGATCCCCTTGACGAGCAGCTCGCCGTTGTCGGCGATCGCGACCGTCCCTCCGGGCAGGGGCGGGCCGACGGTGCCCGGCTTGACGTCCCAGGGCAGGTTCACGGCCACGGGCGCCGTGGTCTCGGTGAGCCCGTACCCCTCGAGGATCGTCACCCCGATGCCGCGGAAGAAGTGCGCGAGACGGTCGCCCAGCGGCGCGCCGCCGGAGACGGACCAGCGCACGTGCCCGCCCATGGCCCCGCGCAGCGTCCGGTACAGCACGAGGTCGAAGAGCTTGTGCTTCGCGCGCAGGGCCAGCGGCACCCTGCCCGCGCTGAGAGCCTTCGAGTAGGCCACCGCGGTGTCTGCACCGGCGGCGAAGATCTTCCCCTTGCCGCCCGTGATCGCCTTCTGCTCGGCGCCGTTGTAGACCTTCTCGAAGACGCGCGGCACGGCCAGCAGGAAGGTGGGCTGGAAGGCGGCGAGGTCGGGCAGGAGATTCTTGGTGTCCGGGGTGAAGGCGGTGGTCGCCCCCGCGAGCGTCTGGGCGACGTGCAGGAGACGCGCGAAGACGTGCGCGAGCGGCAGGAACATCAGGGCGCGGGACGCCGGAGGCAGCACCTCGTCGCCCAGGAAGGCGACCGCGCTGCGCGAGGTGTCCACGAAGTTGCCGTGCGTGAGCTCGACCCCCTTGGGCCGCCCCGTCGTGCCGGAGGTGTAGATGAGGGTCGCCACGTCGGCCAGGCCCCGCGAGGTCCTGCGCTCCTCGAGCTCCTCGTCGCTGATCCCCGAGCCGCCGTCGGCGATCTCCGCGAGGGCGCCGTCGTCGATCACCCAGATCTTCTCCAGGTCCGGCAGCTCGCCCCGCACCGACTCGAGGTCCTCGCGGTGGCGGGCGGACTCGACGACCGCGAAGCGCGCCCCCGAGTCGCTCGCGATCCACTGCACCTGCGACGGGGAGGAGGTCTCGTAGATCGCGACGGAGACGGCGCCGGAGAACCACAGCGCCCAGTCCACGAGCACCCAGTCGAAGCTCGTGCGGGCCATGATCGCGACGACATCGCCCGGCTTCACGCCCGCGGCGATGAAGCCCTTGGCCAGCGACTGCACCTGCAGCAGGAAGTCGGTGGAGGACAGCGGGCGGAAGGGGCCGTCGCCCTCGCGCAGCTCGAAGATCGGGGTGCCGGAGTGTCGCGCGTGGCGCTCCAGCAGCAGATCCGTGGTGTTCTCGTCCTCGCGGCTGCGGTGATTGGCCGGGGTGCCGTACTGCTTCACGGAGGCTCCTTCGATCGGGACCCCCGTGGGGCGGTCCCGGACGTTCTCGTCGGCGGACCCATCTGCGCGCCGGCCGCGTCGCCGGCGCTCTCGGGACCTGGTCTGGCCTGCATCCTACGGCAGGCGAGACCGTACGATGGGCGGGCGCGGCGGAGCGCGGGGCCGCTTCCCGCGGCGCCCCCGGCGACACCAGCCGCGTCCACCATGCACACCGCGCTGCTCGCGCGCACCGCACAGACCGGAAGGGGTCCCATGCACTCGATCGGCGTCGACATCGGCGGCACGAAGATCGCCGCAGGCGTCGTGGACGAGGAGGGACGGATCGTCGCGAGCACCCGGCGCGTGACCCCGGCCACGGACCAGGACCTCATCCAATCCGCGGTCGTGGACGCCGTGCACGAGCTGCGCGAGGACCACGAGGTGACCGCGGTCGGCATCGGCGCGGCCGGGTTCGTGGGCGCCGACCGCCGCACGATCGTCTTCGCGGCGAACCTGGCCTGGCGCGACGCCGCGATCGCCGACGACATCGAGGGGCGGATCGACCTCCCGGTCGTCGTCGAGAACGACGCCAACGCGGCGGGCTGGGCGGAGTTCCGCTTCGGCGCCGCCCAGGACGCCTCCGACATGCTCATGCTCACCGTGGGCACGGGGCTGGGCGGCGCGCTCGTCCTCGACGGCCGCCTGGTGCGCGGCAGCGGGGGCTTCGCGGGCGAGGTCGCCCACATGAACCTCGTGCCCGAGGGCCAGTGGTGCGGATGCGGCCGCCGCGGCTGCCTCGAGCAGTACACCTCGGGCACGGCGCTCGTGCGCGCCGCCCGCGCCCGCGCCGTGTCCTCCGAACCGCTGTACGCGCCGCTGCTGAAGCGCGCGGGAGGGGACGCCTCCGCGATCGACGGGCCCATGGTCACCCATGCCGCGCAGGAGGGTGACGAGGGGGCGCTCGCGCTGCTCGCCGAGCTCGGCCACTGGCTCGGCTACGGCGCAGCGAGCCTCAGCGCCGTGCTGGATCCCGAGATCTTCGTGGTCGGCGGGGGCGTGAGCAGCGCCGGGGACCTGCTGCTGGACCCCGCCCGCACCGCGTACGCCTCCGAGCTCGTCGCACGCGGGCACCGCCCGCTCGCCCGCTTCGCAGTGGCCCGCACGGGCAACGGCGCGGGCATGATCGGCGCCGCCGACCTCGCCCGCCAGGACGCCTGAGCCCGCTCAGACCTGCGCGCCGTCCGTCGGGTCGGAACGGTCCGGCGGGACACGGGCGATCAGCGCCACGAGTCCGCCGACGGCGGCGATGCCGCCGAGCGCGCCCGCCCACGTCGGGATCGAGTCGAGCACGGCGGCCAGCAGCGCGAGCAGGACGCCTCCGATGAGGGCGGTCCAGGACCACACCGCGTAGTCCGAGGCCTGGGGCAGATCGGGGTCCGGGGGCTCGAAGTCCCCGAGCAGCACCTCGTCCTCGGGGTCCTCCGGGTCCTCGGGAGCTGCGGGGTCCTCGGGGGCGTCGGCGCTCTCAGGCGTCGGCGCGGAACGGATCTCCGGGCGCGGGGCGATCCCCTCGGCGTCCACGATCCGTGCGAACTCCTCGTCGAAGTCGCGGCGACCGCCCTCGTCGCCCGCCTCCTCCGGTTCCGGGGCCGGTGTGCTCGGCGTGCTCATCGGCCTTCCTCCGTGCTCGTCGGCACCCAGCGCCCGAGGTGGGCGCGGGACCGGGCGAAGAGATCCTCGGCGTCGTGGTCGAGGGTCGCCAGATGCCCGCTCGCGCCCAGCGTCATCCTCTCCACGGGGCCCGCGGTGCGGGAGGCGATCACATCGCTCGAGCGCGGCGGGACCGTGCGGTCCTGCGGGGAGACCGCCACGAGGGCGGGCGCGGTGATCCGGCCGAGGCCCGCGCGGGTGCGGCGCACGAGGGCGCGCAGCTCGCCGACGGCGTGCAGCGGGGTGCGGTCGTAGGCCTCCTCGATGACGCCCTCGCGGCGGATGTCCCCGGCGATCGCCCCGATCGAGGGCACGAGGCGGGAGAGCGCGGGTGCGACGGCCCAGACGGGGGAGTCGACCATCGCGGCGTTGACCAGGACCAGAGCGCCGATGCGCGGCGCGACGGCGGGGTCCTCGGCGAGCGCGGCGGCGAGCGTCCCTCCCATGGAGATCCCGCCCACGGCGATCGTGCCGTGCTCGCGCTGCAGCTCCAGGGCGCTCTCGCGCACGCTCCGATACCAGTCCTGCCAGGTGGAGGCCGACATCTCCTGCCAGGTGCTGCCGTGCCCGGGCAGCAGCGGGGCGCGCACGTCCCAGCCGTGGGCGGCGTGGTCCTCGGCCCAGGGGCGCACGGCGTGCGGCGTCCCGGTGAAGCCGTGGCACAGGAGGAGGCCGCCCGCCGGGTTAGAGTGGGGCGCGCTCCGCCACGGCTGGGACAGCTCGCTGAAGGCCATGTCCCCATGGTCGCACCTGGCCCGCACCGATGGGGCCAGCCCGAGGACAGAACGATCGACGAGGACACCGCCGATGCTCTACGAGGTCGCGAAGCCCGTGGTCGCCGCCGTGCTGCGCGTGGTCTACGCGCCGCGGATCTCCGGCGTCCAACACATCCCCGATGAGGGCCCCGCGATCCTCGCCAGCAGCCATCTCTCCGGCGCGGACACCGTCTTCATGCCCGCCCAGGTCCGGCGCACCGTCCACTTCCTGGCCAAGGCCGACTTCTTCTCCGGCACCTCCCTGGCCTCCCGCGGCTTCGGACGCCTCATGCGCTCCCTGGGTGTGATGCCCGTGGACCGCACCGGGGGCAGCGCCTCGGAGGGAGCGATCGAGGCGGGCCTGCGGATCCTGCGCAGCGGGGAGCTGCTGGGCATCTATCCCGAGGGGACCCGCAGCCCCGACGGGCGCCTGCACCGCGGCAAGACCGGTGCGGCGCGGCTCGCGATCGCGACCGGGGCCCCGCTGGTCCCGATCGGCATGCTCGGCAGCTTCGAGGCCCAGCGCGGGCGGCGCATCGTCCCGCGCCGGCGCCCGCGCATCGAGGTGCTCGTCGGCGCCCCGATCGACCCCGCCGAGGTGCTCGGCGACCTCGAGGCGGCACGCGCGGACCCGCAGGCCGCGCGCACGCTCACCGACCGGCTCATGCTGCACGTCCAGCAGCTCACCGGACAGGACTACGTCGACACCTATGCGGCCGACGTCAAGGCCGCGCTCGCGCGGGGCGAGGCCGCCCCGCCCACGACGCGCGCCTCCCGCTGACCCCGTCGGGCACGGGCACCGTCGGCCCTGCCGCCTTTCCCCTCTCCGTCGTGCCTCCGTGCACGATCCGTGCGGCGGGATGCCGCGCACGGGCGCCCGCGCGCAGGGAGCCGGGTTCTCGGTAGGGTGACCCGGTGACCTCCACGACGCACCACACACCGGCCCGCGCCCACGCCTTCTCCCTGTCCTCGACGAGCGAGGAGCTCGCCGCGCTCGGGACCTGGCGCGAGTATCCCCGGGTGCAGCAGCCGTCGTGGCCCGACGAGGGCGAGCGCGCCGGTGTCTTCGATCGTCTCCGCGCCGCTCCGCCGCTGGTCTTCGCCGGCGAGGTCGACGTGCTGCGCTCGCGCCTCGCCGATGCCGCGCGCGGGGAGGCGTTCCTGCTGCAGGGCGGCGACTGCGCCGAGACCTTCGCGGACTCCACGGCGGACCGCATCCGCGCGAAGATCCGCACGATCCTGCAGATGGCGGCCGTCCTCACCTACGGCGCGTCCGTGCCCGTGATCAAGATGGGGCGGATGGCCGGCCAGTTCGCCAAGCCGCGCTCGTCGGACACCGAGACCCGCGACGGCCTCACCCTGCCCACCTACCGCGGCGACGCCGTCAACGGCTTCGAGTTCACCCCCGAGGCGCGCCGCCCCGATCCGCAGCGCCTGTGGGAGATGTACACCACGAGCGCCCAGAGCCTGAACCTCATGCGGGCCTTCACCAGCGGAGGCTTCGCCGACCTGCGCGAGGTGCACAGCTGGAACCAGGGGTTCGTGCGCGGCCCCGGCTACGACCGCTACGAGCAGATCGCCCGCGAGATCGACAAGGCCGTGCGCTTCATGGAGGCCATCGGGGCCGACTTCGAGGCCCTCCAGAGCGTCGAGTACTACGCCTCGCACGAGGCGCTGCTGCTCGACTACGAGGAGGCGATGAGCCGCATCGACTCCCGCACCGGCGAGATCTACGGCTGCTCGGGCCACTTCCTGTGGATCGGCGAGCGCACCCGTCAGCTCGACGGCGCGCACGTCGAGTTCATGTCGCGTCTGCGCAACCCCATCGGCGTGAAGCTCGGTCCGAGCTCGACCGTGGACGACGCCCTGCGCCTCATCGACGCCCTCGACCCCGAGCGCGAGCCCGGGCGCATCACGTTCATCTCCCGGATGGGCGCGGGGAAGATCCGGGACGTGCTGCCCGGCCTCGTCGAGGGCGTGCGCGACGCGGGGGCCACCCCCGCGTGGGTCACCGACCCCATGCACGGGAACACGATCACCTCGTCCAACGGCTACAAGACGCGGCGCTTCGAGGACATCCTCGAGGAGGTCCGCGGGTTCTTCGAGGTCCACCGGGCGCTGGGCACGGTCCCGGCGGGTCTGCACATGGAGCTCACCGGCGACGACGTCACCGAGGTGCTCGGCGGCACCGGACACATCGACGAGGCGGGCCTCGAGCGCCGCTACGAGACGCTCGTCGACCCCCGCCTGAACCACCAGCAGTCCCTCGAGCTCGCCTTCCTCGTCGCCGAGATGCTCGGCCAGGACCCCCGCTGAGGACCGCGGATCGCGCCGGGCGTCGCTGAACGACACGGCAGGACGGCAGGAGGGCCGACGGGGAGCCGTCGGCCCTCCTGCCGTCTCAGAACACCGAGATCGTGATGGTCGAGCCCTTCGCGGCCTTCTCGCCGCCGTTGGTCGACTGCGCGTAGACGGTGCCCAGCACGGGCGCTCCGCGGTCGTACTGGACCTTGGGGGTGAAGCCGGCCTTGGTCAGGGCCGCCTTCGCGTCCTTCTCGCTCTTGTTGAAGACGTTCGGCACCTTCACCATCTCCGGTCCCGAGGAGATCACGAGCTGCACCGTGTCCCCGCGGTGCCCGCTGCCGCCCGCCGGCGACTGGGAGGCGACCTTGCCCTTGGCGACGTCCGAGTGCTTCGTGGACGTGGTCACGGTGAAGCCCGCGTCCTCGAGGGCGCTGCGCGCCTGGTCCTCACTGCGCCCGGTCTGATCCGGGATCGAGATCGGCACGCGGCCCTTGGAGACGACCACGTGCACCTCGCCGCCCTCGGGGAGGGCGTCCTGCGCCGCGGACTGGGAGATCACCTGGCCGGAGGGCACCTTCTCGGAGTATTCGCCCTCGTCCTGGACGAGGGTGAGCCCCTGGTCCTCGACGGCCTTCTTCGCGTCCGCGAGGCTCTTCCCGGTGACGGTGGGGACGGGGAACGTCTGCACGCCCTTGGAGACGACGAGCTTCACGCTCTCGTCCCTCTTCAGGAGGGTCCCGGCCGCGGGGGTCGAGGAGATCACGTGCCCGGCGGGCACGGAGTCGCTGAACGCCTCGCTCGTGGCCGTCTCGAGGTCCTGCGAGGTGAGGGAGGCGTCGGCCGCATCGAGGTCGGTGCCCGCGAGGGCGGGGACGGTGCGATCCCCACCGGGCCCCTCGTGCAGGTACCAGTGGCCGGCGCTCGCTCCGCCCGCGGCGAGCGAGCCGACGACGGCGAGCACGGCCGCCGCCCGCAGACCGCGTGAGGTGCCGCGCAGCGGCCGGTCGAGGTGCCGGCCGCGGCGCGGGCGCACCGCGGGGAGGGCCACCTCGCGGGAGGACGCTCCGGCGTCCTCCGTGGAGGATGCGTCGTCCTCTCCGGGCTGGTCGACCCGGGCCGGTCCGTCCTCGTCGTCCGCGGCCGTGTCCGCAGCGCCCCCATGTGCGGCGTCCCCGTCGGCGGCGCCCCCGTCGGCGGCGCCCCCGCCCGCGTCCGGCACGTGGTCCGCCTCGAGGCGGGCGGCGAGCGGGAAGGCGCGGGCGGCGGCCTCGCCGGCGAGGTCCACGTCGTCCAGGTGCGCGGTCAGGCGCGGCACGTCCTGGGTGTCGACGTCGTGGAGCTCGGACGGCGCGGCGTCGAGCACCGCGGCGGGCAGGGTGCGCAGGAGGTCGCGGACGCCCGCGAGCAGATCGCCGGCCCCACGGGGCCGGTGCTGCGGATCGCGCGCGCACGCCCAGGTCACCAGGGAGTCCACCTCGCGGGGGACGGTCGAGACCCGGGCCGACGGCGCGGGCATGTCCTCGTGCACGTGCTGGAAGGCGATGTGCACCGCCTGCTCGCCGGTGTACGGCTGGACGCCGGTGAGCATCTCGTAGAGGACCACGCCCAGCGAGTACAGGTCGCTGCGCGCATCGCAGTGCCCGCGGGTGACGACCTCGGGGCTGATGTAGGCGACGGTCCCCAGCAGGGTGCTGCTGGCCGAGGTGTTCGCGGTGCCGATGGCGCGCGCCAGCCCGAAGTCGGCGACCTTCACCGATCCGCCGGGGGCGAGCAGGATGTTCTCGGGCTTGATGTCGCGGTGCACGATGCCCGCGGTGTGCGCGGCGTCGAGCGCCTCGAGAATCTGCTCGGTGTCCTCGAGAGCCTCGCGCACGGTCAGCCGTCCGGCCTCGGTGATGCGGTTGCGCAGCGTCCCGCCCTCGATGAGCTCCATCGAGAGGTAGATGCGGTCCCCGTCCTCGCCCTGGTCGAACACTCCGACCACGTGCGGATGGGCGAGCCGGGCCGCGCTGCGGGCCTCGCGGGCGAAGCGGCGGCGGAACTGCTCGTCGACAGCGAGGTGCGGATGCATGATCTTGAGGGCCACGGTGCGGTCAAGACGTTCGTCATGTCCGCGATAGACCGTGGCCATACCGCCGCGGGCGATCAGCTCCTCGACGGCATAGCGGTCGTCGAGGAGCACGCCGGTGTCAGGGGAAGTGGCAGGCGCGCTCACGAGGCTCACTGTACGGCCGTGCGTGCACCGCGCCACGCAGCGACACGAGCACTCAGGATGCGCTCAGGCTGTCGGCCGGAGCCCGCGGGCCGTGGCACCCTTGAGGGGTGAGCGCACAGCACGAGACCCCCGAGACCTCCCTGGACGATCTGATCGGCAGCTGGCTGCCGCTGCCCGACGCGGCCGAGGAGCTCGGCGTCGCGGTGTCGGCCGTGCGGCGCATGGTCGACGACGGCTCCCTCGTCGAGATCCGCCGTGGTACGCCGAAGGTCCGCTGCGTGCCCGCCGAGCTCATCAAGGACGGCGAGCTCACGCCCTACGTCGCGGGCACCATCACCGTGCTGCGCGACGCGGGCTTCTCGGACGAGGAGCTGCTGCGCTGGCTCTTCACCCCGGACGACTCCCTGCCCGGCCGTCCCATCGACGAGCTGCGGGCCGGCCGACGCGGAGAGGTCCGCCGCCGCGCCCAGGCGCTCGGCTTCTGATCCGACCGGGGGCTGCCGCCCGGGTCCCACGGTGCGGGGAGCTCGCGACTGCGCGGCGCGCCGGCTCGCGGTCGCTCCTAGCGGCCGACGTCGAGGCCGGTGAGCTCGGTCGCCGCACGGCCGAGCCGTGCGAGGCCCTCGCGCCCCTCCTCCTCGAGGCCGGGAGTGCCGGCGAGCACCGCCTCGGCCCGTGCTGACAGCGCGCGGATGTCCGCGGCGACGGAGGAGACCGCTCCGGTCGAGCGCATGAGGTCGCGGACGGCCTCGATCTCGTCGTCGTCGGCGTCCTCGCGCCCCACCACCCGGTCCAGCAGGTCCAGCCCCCGTGCGTCCTCGCGGGCCGACGCGGCCGACCGCGTGCGCGCGAGGAGGACGGTGCGCTTGCCCTCGCGGACGTCGCCTCCGGTGGGCTTGCCCGTCGCGTGCTCGTCGCCGACCACGCTGAGCAGGTCGTCGCGCAGCTGGAAGGCCGTGCCGATCGACTCCGACCAGGCATCGAGCCGTTCGCGCACCGCGGCGTCCGCGCCCTGCTGGGCGGCCCCCATGAGCACCGGGCGCCGCACGGAGTAGGAGACCGTCTTCCAGCGGATCACGGCGAGCGCCGCCGCCTCGTCGTCGGCGGGCGAGCGGAATCCTCCCTCCTGATGCAGGACGTCGAGGAACTGGCCGGTCATGACCTCCGTCGCGAGCGAGGAGAACTGGGCGCGCGCGTCCCGCATGCGCGCCTGCGACCCTGGGCCGGCGTCGAGATCGGCCAGGTCGCGCGCCCAGCTCAGCGCGAGATCGCCGAGGATGATCGTGACGGCGCCGCCGAAGCGCTCCGCCTCGCCGCGCAGTCCCTCCGCGCGATGCCGATCCGCCATCTCCACATGCACGGCGGGCCGGCCGCGACGGGTGGGGGAGCGGTCGATGAGGTCGTCGTGCAGCAGTGCGGCCGCCTGGAGAAGCTCGATCGCGCCGCCGAGGCGGGCCAGGGCGAGCAGCTCCTCCGGGTCCTCGGCCGACGTGGAGCACGCGCGCGCCGCGCCGAAGCACAGGCGCGGGCGCAGCAGCTTGCCTCCCACGAGGAAGGCGCGCAGCGAGTCCACGAGCCCGGCGGCCTCGGGGGCGATCGCCGTGAGCTGAGCGCGTCGCGCGTCGAGCTCGCCGGTCAGCACCTGCTGCAGCACCTCATGGAAGCGCGCGTCGAGCGGGCTCGTGGCGGACGGGAGATCGGAACGGGTCATCAGGGGCTGCTCCTTCGGCGGGACCCCCAGATCCTCCCATGTCCGCAGGCGGGAGGATCGCGCTCCCTCCCGTCCCGGGTCGCCTCGAGGGGTCCATCGTCCCCTCCCATCGTCCCCTCCCCGTCGCTCGTCGGTCCTCCCCAGCGCGGACTTGTCCCCAATCCGACCGGCGGCGTGGTCTCGGCGAGCGCAGGCGGGGACGCTCGGTGCATGAGCACAACCCCTGCCCACCGCGTCCCCTCCGATCCGTCGTCAGGCTCCTCCCCAGGCGCCTCGAAGGGGCTCGCTGCGTCGTGCGCGAGGAGTGCATCTTCTCCGCCGCCTCCACCCTCGGTGCCGGACCCGGCGGATCCGCCCCCGCGCACTCTGCGGGCGGACGACCCCTCCGAGCTCCTCGCCGAGGCGCGCGTGACGCTCGGCTGCGTGCCGCGCGACTGCCTGGTGATGATCGGCCACAGCGGCCGCCGCTTCTCGCCCCTGGCCACGCGCATCGCCCTGCGGGACGTGGGCGACGGCCCGGGAGGCGTGGACGTGCCGCGGCATCTCGCGCTCCTGGACCGCGCGGGCTGCGACGGCGCCTTCGTGCTCGTGCTCGCGGGGGACGGATGGGAGCCCGTCGAGGAGTCCCGGACCGACGACGCCCGCAGGATCGCCCTGGAGGTGGTGCGCGCGGCGGCGCTGCGCGGGCCCGACGGGTTCGACGTCCCCGAGGCCTGGGTGGTCTCGGGCGGGCGCGCGGAATCCTTCGCCCTCACCCCGGAGGACGACGGCGCCTTCGCCCTTCGCGTCCTCGCGTGGCCGGGGCCGCTGACGCACCCTCGTGACACCCTCGTCGGCGTCCAGGAGATCCATGCCGGACGCCGGGTCCCCGAGGACGATCCCGCCGCCGAGCGCGAGATGCGGATGATCGGGGACGCCCTCCGGGATGTCGCCTCCGGGGAGGGCGTGCCTGGGTCCCGACCCGGCGCCTTCGAGACGTCTGCCCGCTGGCATGCCCTGCTGGGCGCATTGCGACGTGCGCGCATCCCGGGAGCCGTCGCCGGGGGGGTCCCCGGCACCGGAGAGGCCCCGGGATCCGGGGGAGACGACCTCTCGATGTCGCACTGTGAACGGCTCGCCGGGATGCGGGATCTGCTCGCCGCGCCCGACGCCGCGCTCTCGCTCCTGCACGTCCTCTCGGGCCTCGAGGAGGAGGGCGAGGACGGCGGGATCGAGGGGCTGGTGCGTTTCGTCGCGCGGCTCGCCGCCGACCCTTCGCTCCGGCCCGCATCCCGCATCTGTGCAGGTGGGGAATGGTTCGAGGCCCTCCTTGCGATGCGGATGGCATGCGAGGGGACGGGGAGCGCCCCGATGATCGGGGCGAGCGCCGGCGCCTGGACCGCACTGGGGACGGCACTCGCCGTCCTGTCCTGGTGGAACCACCGGTTCGCGACCGCCGACGATCTCGCGCAGGAGATCGAGATGCGCGGGGAGGACGAGGTTCTGGCACTCTTCCTACTGCAGATCGCCCGCGCCAGGGTCCGCCCCGCCTGGAGGCCCGCGACCGCCTGAGGCGGCCCGGGGCCGCTCGCCCGGCGGACGACGGCGGGCGAGAGCACGGAACCCGACCACCACGACACTTGGAGGGCGCATCGCATGACCGCCTCGACCGCCCCGAGCACGTCGGCCGCTCCGGCGGGATCGCCGGCCCACGGCTCAGGTCCCGAGGTCCCCGCGTCGGGCGCCTGGCGACCGGAGCACGGACCGGGCCACCGGCGCTTCGCCCGGGTCGGCGCGCTCGAGCTCGAATCCGGCGAGCGCCTCGACGACGTCGAGCTGGCCTTCGAGACCTGGGGCGAGCTCGCTCCCGACGGCTCCAACGCGGTGCTCGTTCTCCACGCCCTCACCGGGGACTCCCACGTGATCGGCGAGGCGGGGCCCTCCCACGCGACGGCCGGTTGGTGGAGCGATCTCGTGGGCCCGGGACGCGCGGTGGACACCGACCGCTTCTTCGTCGTCGCCCCCAACGCCCTGGGAGGCTGCCAGGGCTCCACGGGACCGAGCACCGCCGCCCCCGACGGACGCCCCTGGGGAGCGCGTTTCCCGCAGGTCACCATGCGCGACCTGGTCACCGCGGAGCAGCTCCTGGCCGCGCAGCTCGGCGTCGAGAACTGGGCGCTCGTGATCGGCGGCTCCATGGGCGGCATGCGCGCCTTCGAGTGGGCGGTGAGCGCGCCCGAGCAGGTGGAGCGACTGGCCGTGATCGCCTCGTCCGCCCGGGCGAGCGCCGACCAGATCGCCTGGAACAGCGCCCAGATCGCCGCGATCCGGGCCGACATCGGCTTCTACGGCGGGGACTACTACGACCGCTCCGACGGCGAGGGCCCGCACCAGGGGCTCGGCGCGGCGCGCCGCATCGCCCACATCACCTATCGCACCGGAACCGAGCTCGAGGAGCGCTTCTCCAACCGCTCCCAGGGGGAGGAGGACGTGCTCGACGGGGGTCGCCACCAGGTCACCAGCTACCTCGACCACCACGCGGACAAGCTCTCCCGCCGCTTCGACGCGAACTCCTACGTGCGCCTCGCCGAGTCCATGAGCACCCACGACGTGGGCCGTGGCCGGGGCGGCACCGCCGCCGCCCTGCATCGCGTGCAGGCACGCACGCTCCTGGTCGCGATCTCGAGCGATCGTCTCTTCCCGCCCGAGCTCGTGGCCGAGGCCGCCCGGGAGATCCCCGACGTGCACCACCACGTGATCGACAGCCCGCAGGGCCATGACGGCTTCCTGCTGCCCCACCCCTCGCTGCGCGAGTGGATCGCCGACCTCCTGGAGGGTTAGGCTCCAGATCCAGCCACGCCATCGGCGTCCCGCGGCCGGCAGGCAGGACCGCAGATGCGGGCCCACCGGCCAGGACGTCCCGACAGAAGGGTCCGGGTGCTCCATGAGCGTCGTCGTCGGATACTCCCCGTCAGCCCAGGGGGACGCGGCGCTCGCCGCCGCGGCCCGGGAGGCGAAGCGGGGCGGGGACACCCTCGTCGTCGCGTCCCATGCGTACCACGACCCCGAGGCCGGACGGGCCGTCGCCGATGCGGAGGCCGTCGGCGCCGCGATCGACGCCCTGGGCATCGCCGAACCGCCGCAGGTCGAGGTCCGCACGGGGGAGGACCTCGACGTGGGCGACTTCCTGCTGCAGGTCGTGCACGAGACCGACGCCCGCCTGATCGTGATCGGGCTGCGTCGCAAGTCCCGCATCGGCAAGCTCAACCTCGGGGCGTCCGCTCGGCGCGTGGTCCTCGAGAGCACGTGCCCCGTGCTCGCCGTGAAGCACGCCGACGCGATCGCCGCCTGAGCCCGGGAGCCCCCGGAGCACCGAAGCCCCGGAGCGCCGAAGTTCGCACCCCTGGCGGAGACCTCCGTCACACGGGAATAGATCCCGAGGGGGCGTCGTTGCACTCCCCGAGGCTTGACGGCACCGCCCCTTCGTGCGCCCTCACGCAGGTATCCTTCGGGTCGGGTGGTGCATCGGCCCGTGCACCATCGTTCGCCCGCGAGACACCGGTCCGGCCCTGCGAAGGACCGGCGGAAGAAGGAACTCAGTGACTGCTTCGCACACCACCGTCGACGACAAGACCGCCGTGACCGATGACGCGAAGGACGCCGCGCCCGTGAAGGGGAAGGCGGCGACCTCGTCCGCGAAGTCCACCAAGAAGGCCCCCGCGAAGAAGACGGCCGCGAAGAAGACGGCCGCCAAGAGTGCCGCGGGCGGCATCGCCGGCAAGAAGAAGACGGCCTCGAAGGCGACGGAGGCCGCGCCCGAGGAGGACCTCGAGGCGACCGCGGAGGACGAGCAGGCGCCCGAGGAGGGCGAGGAGACCGAGGAGAAGGACCCCAAGGGCGTCCACAAGGCGAACCAGAAGTCGGACGAGGAGTCCGGCGGCCTGGTCATCGACTCCTCCGAGGATGACTCCCCGGCCCAGCAGGTCGTGACCGCCGGCGCCACCGCCGACCCGGTCAAGGACTACCTGAAGCAGATCGGCAAGGTCGCACTGCTGAACGCCGCCCAGGAGGTCGAGCTCGCCGAGCGCATCGAGGCCGGCCTCTTCGCCGAGCAGCTCCTCAAGCGCGACGAGAGCATCGTGCGCACCAAGAAGGGCCGCGAGCTCGGCATGATCGTCGAGGACGGCCGCGCCGCCAAGGACCACCTGCTCGAGGCGAACCTGCGACTCGTGGTCTCCCTCGCCAAGCGCTACACGGGCCGCGGCATGCTCTTCCTGGACCTCATCCAGGAGGGCAACCTGGGCCTCATCCGTGCGGTCGAGAAGTTCGACTACACCAAGGGCTACAAGTTCTCGACCTACGCGACCTGGTGGATCCGTCAGGCGATCACCCGCGCCATGGCCGACCAGGCCCGCACCATCCGCATCCCCGTGCACATGGTCGAGGTCATCAACAAGCTCGCCCGCGTGCAGCGCCAGATGCTCCAGGACCTGGGCCGCGAGCCCACCCCGGAGGAGCTCGCCAAGGAGCTCGACATGACCCCCGAGAAGGTCGTCGAGGTCCAGAAGTACGGGCGCGAGCCCATCTCGCTGCACACCCCGCTCGGCGAGGACGGCGACAGCGAGTTCGGTGACCTGATCGAGGACTCCGAGGCGATCGTGCCCGCGGACGCGGTGAGCTTCACCCTCCTCCAGGAGCAGCTCCACTCGGTGCTGGACACCCTCTCCGAGCGCGAGGCCGGTGTGGTCTCCATGCGCTTCGGCCTCGAGGACGGCCAGCCCAAGACCCTCGACGAGATCGGCAAGGTCTACGGCGTGACCCGCGAGCGGATCCGCCAGATCGAGTCGAAGACCATGAGCAAGCTGCGCCACCCCTCGCGCTCGCAGGTCCTGCGCGACTACCTCGACTGAGACTCCTCCGCTCAGCGCACGACGGCCCGGCACCTCCCGCAGGTGCCGGGCCGTCGTGCATGGCGCGGGCGCGGCGCCGGGGATGCACGACGCCGCGGACGCACGGCACCGCGGACGGGGCGTGAACACCCGACGAACATCCGTTCCGGATGTTCCGGAAAGTCTGGTCATCCGTTCCAGCGCGGCCTAGGCTCGCACCGTGATCCCGGACACCCCGCCGCTGTCGACCTCCCTGCATCCCGCCGCAGGACCCGTCGTCGTCTTCGACTTCGACGGCACGGTGTGCCTGGGCGACGGTCCCGTCCTCGCCTACGCCGAGGCGGCCTGCGCACGCATGCCCGCAGCCGACGCACGCAGCGTCCGCTTCCGCTTCGAGGACTGGATGGCGGGCCTCTCGCCCGACCACCACGCCGACGCCTACGTCGCCCTCGCCGCGCTCGCCCGGCCGATCCTCGGGGACGAGCTCTCCGAGGCCTACCTCGACTCCCGCCGCCGTCTCGTCCACGACGATCTGGGCGTGCGACCCCCGGAAGGCCTGATCGCCCTCCTGGACGAGCTCGCCGAGGCAGGGGTGCGGCGCGCCCTGCTGACGAACTCGCCCGCCGTCGGCATGGACGAGACCCTCGTCCACCTGGGCGTGCGCGGACGCTTCGACCAGATCGTCGTCGGCGCGAAGAAGCCCTCCCGGATGCCCGAGCACCTGCGCGTCCTCCTCGGCGACGAGCCCGCCCACCACCTCGTCTCGATCGGCGACAACTGGCGCAACGACGTCGCCCCCGCCGTCGAGCTCGGCGCCGTGGGCATGCTCATCACCGGCGCGTGGGGGGACAGCGCGCTGCCTCCGCAGGCTCTGGCCGTCCAGCGGGGCCACCATCTGTCCGAGCTGCTGCCCGCCCTGCGCCGCTTCGCCGCCGACGCCGAGGCGTTCGCCCCCAGCCGGGACCTCGCCCGATGAGCACCGCACGGCCGTCGAACCGCGCGAGCGCCCCCACGCTCGCCTCCCGCCTCGCGGCCGCCGCGCCCACCCTGGGCCCCGCCGAGGAGCAGGTGGCGCGCGTGCTCGTCTCCCACGCCGAGGAGCTCCCGGAGCTGTCCACCGCGCAGGTCGCAGAGCTCTCGGGCACGTCCCGGGCGAGCGTCGTGCGGACCTGCCAGCGCCTCGGCTACACCGGCTTCCAGCAGCTGCGGGTGCTCGCGGTGCGCGACGCGGCAGGCGAGCGAGGCGGCGCCCAGGAATCCCCGGACACGGTGATCGGCGCGGCCCGCGCGCTCGCCGAGCAGACCGTTCAGGCCACCGACATGCTCCAGGAGGAGCCGCTGCAGAGCACCGTCGCCGAGCTCGCCGCCGCCCGCCGGGTGCTCGTGGTCGCCGGCGGACTGAGCGCATCCGTGGGAGCGGCGCTCAGCGCGCGTCTGCTGCGCCTGGGGCTCACCGTGATCTCGCCGGCCGACCCCTTGGACGCGGAGATCGCCGCGGCCGCGCTGGGCCCCGAGGACCTCTGCATGGCGATCTCCGCCTCCGGCGTGAACGCCCAGACCCTGCGCTGCGTGCGCGCGGCCGCGGGAGCGGGTGCGCGCACCATCGCGCTGACCGCCTTCCTCGGCACCCCACTGGAGCAGGCCGTCGGCCGCACCCACATCACGCCGCTCCCGCACCGTCACTACCAGGACGAGTTCCACAGCCCCTCGCGGCTGGCGCAGCATGCGCTCGTCGAGGCGCTCGGAGGGGCCCTCGAGCTCCGGCTCGGCGAGGGCGCGGGAGCCGTCCAGGACCGGATCCTCGAGGTGGTGAGCGGTCATGTCGACGAGTGAGAGCTCCCTTCCGCAGACGCTCCGGCCGGCCGGCGCCGGCCGGCCGGGGAAGCCCGCGCCCCGCACCGGCCCCGCCCGCCGCCGCAGCCGTGCCCGTCGCGCCCTGACCTCTCCGATCGCCTACCTGTTCGTCGCCCCCGCCATCGCGATCTTCGGGATCTGGACGATCTTCCCGACGCTGTACACCTTCCGGGTCTCGGCCTTCGACTGGAACCAGCTGAACCCCGCGATGAGCGAGTTCATCGGGCTGGGCAACTACCGGGACATGCTCTCGGGGAGCACCAACCCCTCGTTCTGGCAGACCTTCGGGGTCTCCTGCTACTTCGTGATCGCCAACGTCGTGGTCGGCACGATCCTCGCCCTGCTGCTCGCCCTGCTGGTGCGGCGCGGCTCGAAGCTCATGGCGGCCGCCCGCACCAGCTTCTTCCTCGCCTACATCGCCCCGGGGGTCGCCACGGCCCTCATCTGGCTGTGGATCTTCAACCCGCGCTTCGGACTCGCCAACGGGGTCCTCTCGCTCCTGCACCTGCCGGTGATCGACTGGCTGGGCGACTCCCGCTCCGCGATGCTCTCGATCATCGTCTACTCCGTCTGGCACGAGGTCGGGTTCCTGGTCCTCGTGTTCGTGGGTGGACTGATGACCACCAGCGGGGAGCTGTCCGAAGCGGCGAAGGTCGACGGCGCGAACCCCTGGCAGGAGTTCAGCCGGGTCACCCTTCCGCAGCTCATCCCGTACGTGGCCTTCGTCGTGATCATCTCCTCGATCTCGTCCCTGCAGGCCTTCACCCAGTTCTTCGTGCTCACCGGCGGCGGCCCCGGCTACTCGACCTCCACGATCGGCTTCCAGCTCTACCAGCAGGCGTTCGTGCTCGGGAACACCGGCTACGGGGCGGCGCTCGCGGTGGTGCTGTTCCTCATCACCCTCGTGCTCTCGATCATCCAGCTGCGGATCTCCGCGAGGCTCTCGCGATGATCGGCCGTCCTCCGCCGACCGGCCCGCCGTGCCCTCGACCGCCCCGCTCCCGACGACCTCTGCCACTCATCGCCCCGCCGTGCCCACCCGCACTCTCACCCAGGAGAACCCGATGACCGCCATGCGCCGCACCTCCGCCCGCACCGCACACAGCATCTCGTCCCGCATCGCTTCGGCGCCCACGCGCCGCACCGTCCTCGCCGGCGCCGCTGCCTCGGCGAGCGCTCTGGCCCTCGCCGCCTGCTCGTCCGGATCCTCCGGCTCCAGCGACGGCGACGACTCCGGCAGCGACGCCGTGCCGTCCTTCGACCCCGACGCGAAGACCACCATCACGTTCATGCACGCCATGGCCTCGGGCGATCAGAAGACCGCGCTCGAGAAGATCGTCTCCGACTTCGGGAAGGACCATCCGAACGTCACCATCGAGCTGCAGGACCAGCCCGATTACGGCACCCTGCAGACCAAGACCAAGGCGCAGGTCGGCGCGGGAAGCGCGCCCACGATCGCCCAGGCCTACGGCAACTGGGCCAGCGAGTACGCCGACTCGAAGGTCATCGTGCCCCTGGACGCGTACGCGAAGGCCAACGAGGACTACGCGGACTTCGCCGAGGCCGTGAAGAAGGACATGCAGCTCACCGACGGCAAGATCTGGATGTGGCCCTTCAACAAGTCCGTCGTGGTCGTCTACCGCAATGCGGAGATGGTGAAGGAGGAGCCGAAGACCTGGGACGACTTCGCGAAGGTCAGCAAGGACGTCTCGAAGGACGGTGTGGTCGCCCTGTCCATCGACCCCGGCAGCGCCAAGGGGCCCGCCGGCGGCACGGCCCTCTACGAGATCCTCGCCGAGTCCATGGGCAGCACGGTCTTCGCCGACGACGGCACGCCGCAGTTCTCCGAGGACGGCTGCGTGAAGGCCCTCGAGTACCTCGTGGACCTCAAGGACGCGGGCGCGCTCGCGATCGCCTCGGGCTATCCCGGCCAGGAGGCCCTGGGCGCCGAGAGGGGGGCCTTCGACGTCTCCTCCGTGGCCTCGTTCCCGTTCAACGAGCAGGCTGTCGGCGGGAAGTTCGAGATGGGCGTGAGCGCCCTCCCGGAGGGGCCCTCCGGTGCGGCGAACCAGCTGGCCGGCACCAACATCGTCCTGTTCGCCGATGCGAGCGATCAGGAGCGCGCCGCCGCCTGGGAGTTCATGCAGTTCATCACCACGCCGGAGCAGCAGGCCTCCTGGGCGGCTGCCACCGGGTACCTCCCCGTCAGCTCCGCCTCCCTCGAGCAGGACGCCATGAAGAAGGTCGTCGAGGAGCGCCCGTGGATCACCGATGCCGTGAAGCAGCTCGACACCGCGCGTTCCCTGCCCCCGGTCACGAGCGTCACCGAGGCCTCCGGCCTGCTCTCGGTCGCGCTGCAGGACGCCTTGCAGGGCAAGGCGAAGCCGGCCGACGCCCTCGCCGACGCGCAGAAGAAGGCCGAGGCGCTGGGCTGAGGCGGCGCGGGCAGGGACCACGAGGACCACACGGTCCACGGGCGACACGAGGGACGAGGAGGCGAGTGAGCCGATGACCAGCACGAGCACGACGCTGCGCAGCAGCACGGGGGAGGAGATCCCGCGCAGGCGCCGTCGGCCCCGGCCCGTCCAGCGGGTGCTGTCGGTCCTCGCCGTCCTCGCGGCGCTCGCCTTCCTCTTCCCCCTGCTGTGGACGCTGTACACCTCGATCTCCTCGCCCGACGACGTGTACACGCTCCCGCCGCGGATCCGGCCCCCGGGCGAATGGGGCCACTACGTCGAGGCCGCCGCGCAGAACTATGCGCGGGCGTGGGCGGCCGCGCCCTGGCCGCGCTACTTCGGCAACACGGTGTTCATCGCGGTGTGCGTCGTGGGGCTGACGCTGCTCACGGGACTGCTCGCGGCCTTCGCCTTCGCACGCATGCGGTTCCGCGGCCGCGGGGTGCTGTTCCTGCTGGTGATGAGCGTGATGATGGTCCCGCAGACGGTGCTGCTGGTGCCGAACTTCCTGCTCGCCCAGAAGATGGGCCTCTACGACACCTATGCGATCCAGATCCTCCCGTGGGGCGCGTCCGTGTTCGGGATCTTCCTGCTGCGGCAGTTCTTCCAGACCCTGCCCGCCGAGATCTTCGAGGCCGCCGAGCTCGACGGCGCGGGCCCGGTGCGCATGCTCGCGCAGGTCGCCGGGCCGCTCGCCGTGCCCACGATGATCCTCGTGGGCCTGAACGCCTTCATGGGCTCCTGGAACTCGTTCGTCTGGCCGTACTTCATGACCAAGTCCGATCAGCTGCGCCCCATCGAGGTGGGGCTGCAGACCTTCCAGTCCGAGAACGGCAACGACTGGACCGGGATGAGCGCCGCGGTCGTCTTCACGACGATCCCGGTGATCCTGCTCTTCCTGTTCCTCCAGAAGTACTTCGTGCGCGGCGCCTTCTCGACCGACGGGGCGGTGCGCGGATGAGCGGACGGATCAGCGGGCAGGGGACCGGGCCGACGGGGACGACGAGACAGCCGGGAACGACGGGGAGCGAGCAGATGGACGAGACGACGGGCACGAGCATCGAGATCCATGGCGGGGTGCGCGTCATCGGCGGCACCAAGGTGCTGATCAGCACCGCGCGCGCCCGCGTGCTGCTGGACATCGGCGAGGACATCCCGGGCGAGGCGGACCTGCTGCGCGAGAGCACCCGCGTGCGCGAGGGCCACGGTCTCGCCGATCGCCTGCGCCTGGGTGTCGCGCCGCGGATCGCCGGGCTGTTCGCGCCGGAGGAGCTGCGCGCCGTCGGGCCCGGCGCACAGGACGTGCAGGCGCTCGTGGCCGCGGATCCCCGACCGCTCGTCGTCGTCCTCTCCCACGCCCACATCGACCACGACGGGCTGCTGGCGCACCTGCGGCCCGAGGTCCGGGTCCTCGCCCATCCCGAGACGATCGCCCTGCATCGCGCGCTCGAGGAGGCGGGTGCCACGACGCCGGGGACCGCCGCTCGTCTCACTCCGATCGAGGAGGGGCAGGAGGTCGCCGTCGCGGACCTTGCGGTCACCGTGCACCGGGTGGACCACGACGTGCGCGGTGCGATCGGCACCATCGTGCGCGCCCCCGACGGAGCCCTCGCCTACACCGGGGACGTGAACCTGCACCGCGAGGACGGGGTGCACTCGCGCGCCTTCCTCGAGGCCGCGCGTGGGGCCGACGTGCTCGTGTGCGAGACGACGATGCTGAGCTTCGACCCGCCGCCCCTCGAGCCCCGCAGCGAGGAGGAGATCGCGCGCGTCGTCACCGAGGCGCTGGCCGGCAGCGAGGACCTCATGCTTCTGAGCGCGTACGAGCGGGACGTCGACCGCGCCGCACTGCTCGTCCGCACCGCCGCCGACGCAGGGCGCACGCTCGTGTGGCCGGGACGCCACGCCGCCGTGCTCACCGCGATGGGGATCGGGGGCGTCGTCACCTGGGACGGGACGCGGCCCCAGTCCGGGAGCCAGCGCCGGGCGGGGGAGCTCGCCGCCGGTCGCGAGCGGAGCGCGGCGCGCACCGTCGGCATCGACGCGGTCCAGGCAGCCCCCGATCGCTTCCTCGTCCAGATCGACCCCGAGGACTTCACCTCCCTCCTCGACCTCCCGCTGGGGCCCACGAGCGCCTGGATCCATTCGCAGGGCGAGCCGCTGGGCCCGTTCATGCGCGACTGGGACGTGTGGCAGGACTGGCTCGAGCGCTTCGGACTCGCGACGGTGCCGGCCGGCTCCTCGGGACATGCCGGCCCGCTCGCGCTGCGCGAGATCGTCGAGCGGATCGGCCCCGCCCGCGTGATCGCCCTGCACGGCTTCCACCCCGAGCGCCTCGAGGTCGACGGCGTGCGGACGGTCCTCCCCGAGATCGGCGTGCCGATCCCGCTGCGCGAGGTCGGCACGCGCTGATCGGACCCACCGGACGCACGAGGGCCCCGCATCCTCGGCGGATGCGGGGCCCTCGTGAGTCAGGGAGTGTGCGGGATCAGTCCTCGACCGGCACCGGGCGGGCGTGCAGGCGCTCGGTCTCGTCGATGACCTCCGAGGCGAGCGGACGGAAGGCGTCCTCGTGCGCGCGGGCGTGGTGCCCGCAGAACAGCAGCTCGCCACCGGCGGAGAGGGAGACCTTGACGTAGGCCTGGGCGCCGCAGCGGTCGCAGCGGTCGTGCGCGGTCAGTCGCGGGGCTTCGACGGTCGTGTTCATGCCCCACATTCAAGCACCGCGCGGGCGTCGGCGGCGTGATCCGCGCCTCCGGTTCGCTCACCGCGCAACGCCCGTGCGCCCCGCCACGCCGGGGACGCCCGTCGGCCCTGGTCGTCGGGCTCGCCGCCGTAGAATGACGCGCGTGTCAGACACCACCGCGTCCTCCGAGTCCCCGACCGCCGAGTCCCCGTCCCCGGAGGGCTCCGCGTCGTCATCCGCGAAGCCCGCCGCGAAGCGCTCGACGAAGGCCCCGGCGAAGTCCGCCTCCAAGCAGGCCGCCTACGACGCCCGCCATCTGCAGGTGCTCGAGGGCCTCGAGGCCGTCCGCAAGCGCCCCGGCATGTACATCGGGTCGACCGATTCGCGCGGGCTCATGCACTGCCTGTGGGAGATCCTCGACAACTCCGTGGACGAGGCCCTGGGCGGCAACGGCGAGAGCATCGAGGTCATCCTCCACGAGGACGCCTCTGTCGAGGTCCGGGACTCCGGGCGCGGCGTGCCCGTGGACACCGAGCCGCGCACGGGCCTGACCGGCGTCGAGGTCGTCTACACGAAGCTGCACGCCGGAGGGAAGTTCGGCGGCGGCTCCTATGCCGCCTCGGGCGGCCTGCACGGCGTGGGCGCGAGCGTCGTCAACGCGCTGTCGGCCCGCCTGGACGTCGAGGTCGACCGCGCCGGGGTCACCTACGCCATGAGCTTCCAGCGCGGCGTCCCGGGCGTCTTCGCCGACGGCGCCGACGCCCCGGGGCCCGACGCCCCGTTCACCGCCGCCGACGGCCCCGCCGAGCTGCGCAGGGTCGGGAAGGTCAAGCGCGGCGTCTCCGGCACCCGCGTGCGCTACTGGGCCGATCCCCAGATCTTCATCAAGGGCTCCCACTTCTCGAGCGAGGAGCTCGTGCGCCGCGCGCGCCAGACCGCGTTCCTGGTGCCGGGCCTGGGAATCACGATCTCGGACCGTCGGCCCGAGCGCAGCCCCGATCAGGACGAGGAGCGGTCCTTCCGCTACGACGGCGGCATCTCCGAGTTCGTCGAGTACCTCGCGCAGGACCAGAAGATCACCGACGTGATCCGCCTGCAGGGCAGCGGCGACTACACGGAGACCATCCCCGTGCTCGACTCCAAGGGCCACATGGTCTCCAAGGACGTCGACCGCACGTGCGAGGTCGACGTGGCACTGCGCTGGGGCGCCGACTACGACACCACCCTGCGGTCCTTCGTGAACATCGTGGCGACCCCCAAGGGCGGCACCCACACCTCGGGCTTCGAGCAGGCGCTGCTGAGGACGCTGCGCAAGCAGGTCGAGAACCAGGCGCGCCGCGTGAAGTTCAACGCGAAGAACGAGAAGATCGAGAAGGACGATGCGCTCGCCGGTCTCACCGCCGTGGTCACCGTGCGCCTCGAGGAGCCGCAGTTCGAGGGCCAGACGAAGGAGGTGCTGGGCACCCCGGCGGTGCGGCAGATCGTCTCCAAGGTCGTCGAGCAGCAGCTCACCGGCTTCCTCACCTCCACGAAGAAGGAGGAGAAGGAGCAGGGGGCGCTCGTCGTCGACAAGGTGGTCTCCGAGATGCGCGCCCGCATCGCCGCGCGCATGCACAAGGAGGTCTCCCGCCGCAAGAACGCCCTGGAGTCCTCGACGATGCCCACCAAGCTCGCCGACTGCCGCTCGACCGACGTCGAGCGCTCCGAGCTGTTCATCGTCGAGGGCGACAGCGCGCTGGGCACCGCGAAGAACGCGCGCAACTCCGAGTTCCAGGCGCTGCTGCCGATCCGCGGCAAGATCCTGAACGTCCAGAAGGCCTCCATCACGGACATGCTCAAGAACACCGAGTGCGCCGCGATCATCCAGGTGCTCGGCGCGGGGTCCGGCCGCACCTTCGACCTCGAGCAGGCGCGCTACGGGAAGATCATCATGATGAGCGACGCCGACGTCGACGGCGCCCACATCCGCACCCTGCTGCTGACCCTCTTCCACCGCTACATGCGTCCGATGCTCGAGGCCGGACGGATCTTCGCCGCCGTGCCGCCTCTGCACCGCGTGGAGATCATCCACGGCGGCAAGAAGAAGAACGAGTACGTCTACACGTACTCGGAGAACGAGCTGAACCGTCTTCTGAAGAGCCTGGACAAGCGCGGCAAGCGGTACAAGGAGCCGATCCAGCGCTACAAGGGCCTGGGGGAGATGGACGACGACCAGCTCGCCGACACCACGATGGACCCGCGCCACCGCACCCTGCGCCGCGTGCGCATCGAGGACGCGGAGGCCGCCGCCTCGATGTTCGACCTGCTCATGGGCAGCGACGTCGCCCCGCGCAAGCAGTTCATCATCGAGGGGGCCGAGGAGCTGGACCGCGAGAGGATCGACGCATGAGCCTCGCCGTCCGCGTCATCCCCTGCCTGGACGTCGACGACGGCCGCGTCGTCAAGGGCGTGAACTTCCAGGGCCTGCGCGATGCGGGCGATCCGGTCGAGCTCGCCCGCCGCTACGGCGAGGAGGGGGCCGACGAGCTCACCTTCCTCGACGTGAGCGCCTCGGCGAGCGGCCGCGGCACCATGCTCGACGTCGTGCGGCGCACCGCCGAGCAGGTGCTGATCCCGCTCACCGTGGGCGGGGGAGTGCGCTCGGTGGAGGACGTCGACCAGCTGCTGCGCGCCGGAGCCGACAAGGTCGGCGTGAACACCGCCGCCATCGCCAGGCCCGAGGTCATCACCGAGATCGCCGAGCGCTTCGGCAACCAGGTGCTCGTGCTCTCGGCCGACGTCCGCCGCGTCACCGAGGAGACGCCCGACGGTCCCGCGCGCTCCGGTTCGGGCTTCGAGGTCACCACACACGGCGGCCGCCGCGGCACCGGCATCGACGCGATCGCCTGGATCGCCGAGGCCGCGGAGCGCGGCGCCGGCGAGATCCTGCTGAACTCGATGGACGCCGACGGCACCACCAGTGGCTTCGACCTCGAGCTGATCCGCGCAGCCCGCGCGGCGGCGGACGTGCCGCTCATCGCCTCGGGCGGCGCGGGCCGCGCGGAGGACTTCCCGCCGGCGGTGCGGGCGGGCGCCGACGCCGTGCTCGCCGCGAGCGTCTTCCATTTCGGCACCCTCACCATCGGCCAGGCGAAGGAAGCCCTCGCGGCCGACGGTCTGCCCGTCCGCTGACGCCGCCCGCCGGGCAGGCACCGCGAGCCTCCGGGCTCAGCTCCGGGCGACCTCGTAGCGCGCCTTGAGGCAGTGGGTCGCGCCGGGGGCGAGGGCGACGAAGCCGTCCTTGGCGACGGCGGTCTCCACGCACACGAACTGCTTCCACGCATCGAGCGGCATGTCGTCGAGGTGCGCGGCGCCGTCGCTGAACGGGTTCCACAGCACGGTGCGGCTCGAGCCGTGCGGGCTCACCACGATGTCGCGCTCGAGCACCGGGTCGTGCACGGTGACGGGACCGGAGACCTCGTACACCCGGTCCACAGGGCCGTCGATCTCGGGCTCGCCCTCCTGCACGGCCGGGGCGAGATCGCGCAGGTTGTCGAGGTAGGAGGCGCCGGTGAGGCCGGTGAAGCGCGCCGCCTCGACGTCGCCCACGGAGAGATACGTGTGCAGGGCGGCCTCGAGCTCGAGGGGCTCGTCGCCGGCGGTCACGTCCAGACGCACCTGGAGGTGATCCGCACCGATCACGAACTGCACCTGCGCGGCGATGCCCTGCCCGGAGGGGTCCGCCCCCTCGAGGCCCAGGGTGATCGCGACGGAGTCCGAATGCACCACGTCCGCGTCCTCGTCGGCCCAGCCGTGGAAGTGCTCGCCCGCGACGACCTCCCAGCGGTGATTGCGCAGCCAGCCGTGGGAGGGCGTGGTGCGCCCGTCGCGGCCGGGCCCGAACCAGGGGCCGATCAGCGGGATGCCGCCGCGGATCGGCTCGCCCTCCGCGTAGACCGCGTCGGGGCTCGTCCACAGGACGTCGTCCTCGCCGTCGGGCACCCAGGAGGTGAGGTGCGCACCGTCGAGGTGGATGACGGCGGAGCATGCGGGGATGTCCACCACGAGCGCGGGCGTGCCGTGCAGGTCCTCGAGGGTGACTCCCTGGGGCAGGTCTTCGGGGCTGGTCGTGGTGCTCATGCCCCTATGGTCGCACCGTTTCGGCCCGCCGGTGCAGGGGTGGGGACGAATCCGCCCGGAGCATGCGGCGTCCGGGTCCTGTCAGGGACTGCGGACGAGCCGGACGGCCTCGTCGACGGCGGCGGCGAAGTGATTGTCGGCCGGGCGCGGGGGTTCCGTCCGGGGGGAGTCGGGAGCGGGGATCTCCTCCTCGCCGATGAGGACGACGTCCGGGGTGCGACGGGCCGGATCTCCCAGTCTCGCGCCGCGCACTTCGGCGGCGGGCCACTGCCGGCGCACGCGGAAGACCATCTCGCCCTGCATCTCGAGGAATCGGCGGTCGGTCATCAGCCAGATGCGCTTCGCATCCATGAAGGTCTGATCGGTGCCGCGGGTGTCGAGGGCGAGCCCCTTGTCCCAGCGCTGGGCGGCGAGCGGCACTTCGTCCGGGTCGAGGCGGGCGATGATGTCCGTCGCCTCTCCGGCGACGCTGCTGCCGTCCCGACCCCGCAGGAACTCGAGGGCCTCGAGCCGGGGGTCCATGCGTCGAGGCGTGATCCCGGTGATCTGCTGCCAGTGCTCGGCGAGGGACCCGCCCCGGGAGAGGACGTCGAGAGCGGCCTGCGCACGGCGGACGACGTCCTTGGCGCCGGCACGGCTGCGATCGGCCACGTCCAGGTGCGTGCCGTCCCGGAAGCGCACGCGGATGCCGCGCAGGCCCTTCCGCGAGATGTCGGTGACCTGGTCCCATGTCCACTCGCGGTGCTCGGTGGGCAGCTGCGTCGTGAGCTCGCCGTGCTGGCGGTGGATCATGACCCGACGGTCGGTGAGGAGGAGCGGTCGCATCTGGCGCAGCGGAGCGGCGACCGCGATCGTGAGCTCGCCGGGCTCCATGAGCAGGTCCGGCAGGAACCAGATCTCCCAGGGCGTGATGGTGTGGGCGGAGGTCCGCGTCAACCGGTCGGAGCAGATGTCCCGCAGGCAGCGGGCGCTGGTGAGATTGCGCAGGGCGTGCTGGGGATAGGCGACGGGCATGACGGCGATGATACGTACGACGGGATCACCCGCCGCGGGTCACCCGCGGCGGATCGCCTCGACGGCCTCGTTGATGGCCGAGACCGCCCGGATGTCGCTCATCGTGGGCCTCTCGACGCTGGGTGCGCTGGGGAACGGGATCTCGCCGGCGGTCGTGATCAGGGTGTCGGTCGTGCGGCGCTCCGTGTCCCGCAGGCGCGCTCCGAGGATGTCGTGGGCGTCCCACTGGCGGCTCACCCGGAAGGACGTGTCCCCCTGGAGCTCGAGCAGGCGGCGGTCGGTCATCACCCAGATCCGGGTGCCCTGGGCGAGGAGCTCGTCCGTGCCGCTGCTGTTGACCGTGAGGCCCCGGCTCCACTGCTGCGCCGAGAGGGGCACCTCGTCCCGCTCCAGCACCTTCATGATGTGCCAGCTGTTCCCGGAGACGGAGCTCGTGTCCCTGCCGCGCAGATACTCGAGAGCCTCCATGCGGGGATCGCGGGACTGCGGCGTCATCCCGGTGATGCTCTGCCAGTGCTCTCGCAACGACCCGCCGGCGCGGTGGACGTCGAGGGCTCGACGCAGTCGTTCGACGACGTTCTTCGCGACGGAGCGCTTCGTGTCCCGCACGATCGTGCGGCTGCCGTCCTTCCACCCGAGTCGGATGCCGGTCCACCCCGTGGACTCCACGACGGCGAGCTGGTCCCACGACCACTCCTGATGCACGAGCGGGGCGTTGTGGAGGTAGCCGCCGTGCTCGCGGTGGAGCATGATCCGCCTGTCGGTGGCGAACAGCGGCATGATCGGCTTCGTCGGTGCGGCGACGGTGATCGTCAGCTCGCCGGGGGCGAACGAGCGCTCGGGGACGAACCAGATCTCCCAGGGCGTGAGCGTCGGCCTCATCGACTTCCGCATCCTGTCGTCGCACACGTCGTACAGGCATCGGGCACTGGGCAGGTTGCGCAGGGTGCTCTGGGGGAAGGCGACGGGCATGACGGCGATGATACGCACGGAAGGCCCCGAGATCCGTGCCTCGAGGTGCTCGGGAAGGACCTGCCGCCCAGACGGGTCGCTGCGAGTGCGGCAGGTGAGGGCATGGCCGACGACCACACGTCCTCGCGCCCGCGCTCCCTGCCACCAGGCGGCCGCCCGCCCGACGGCCGGCCCGTCAGCCGACGGCGGCGATCGGGACCGCGACCGGCGAGCCCGAGCCGTCGCGCCGCCCCACGGGGCCGGGCAGGTCCACAGGCTGGCCGGCCTCCGAGCAGGCACGGGCGGGGGAGTTGACGGCCCAGGCGCCGATCAGCGCGTCCTCGCCCCGCAGGAAGCGGTGGCAGCGCACGCCGCCGGTCGCACGGCCCTTGGCCGGGTACTCGGTGAAGGCGCTGACCTTCAGCGATCCCGTCTGGGTCATCGGCAGTGCGCCCGAGGTGCCGGAGATCGTCACGACCTCCGCCTCGCGGGTGACGTCGACCGCCCCGAAGGAGACCACGTGCGCGCCCTCGGCGAGCTTGATCCCGGCGACGCCGCCCGCGCCGCGGCCCTGCGGCCGCACCCCCGAGGCGGGGAAGTGCAGCAGATGCGCATCGGAGGTGATGAGGACCAGGTCGGTGTCGCCCGCTGCGGAGTCCTCGGGCAGGTCGACGACGCCCACGACCTCGTCGCGATCCTTGAGCGAGATGATCTCGAAGCCGTCGCCGCGCGGGAAGTCGAGCGTCACCCGCTTGACGACGCCCTGGCGCGTGCCGAGCGCGAGGCTGCCACCGCGCTCGAGATCCGCGCCCGCCGCACGGACGAGCCCGATCACCCTCTCGCCCTTCTCCAGGGTCAGCAGGTCGGAGAGCTTCGTGCCTCCTGCGAGGCTCGGCGGGCCCGCCGTCGGGGCGAGCGCGGGCAGCTCCACGACGCCCACGTGCAGCAGGCGTCCGAGGTTGGTCACCGCTCCCACCTGCGAGCGGGCGGTGGTGAGGACGTCGGCGACCACCACGTCGTGCGAGGAGCGGCCGCCCTCGCGGACCACGTCCTCGGCGTCGCTCGTACGGGCGATGAGCCCGCTGCCGGAGAGCAGCACGCGGCAGGGCTCGTCGGCGACCTCGAGCGGGGCGGCCTGCGAGGTCGCCTGCTGCGAGCCCGCCTCCAGGAGCACCGTGCGGCGCGGGGTCCCGTGCTCGGCGGCGACGTGCGCGAGCTCGTCGGAGACGACCTGCCGCAGCAGCTCCTCGGAGGCGAGGATCTCCTCGAGCCGCTCGATCTCGGCGCGCAGCTCGTCGCGCTCGGTCTCGAGCTCGATGCGGGAGAACTTCGTGAGGCGGCGCAGGCGCAGCTCGAGGATGTACTCGGCCTGCGCCTCGGAGAGGTCGAAGGCGGCCATCAGGGCGGTGCGGGCGCGCTCGCCGTCGTCGGCCGCGCGGATGATCTGGATGACCTCGTCGATGTCGAGGATCGCGATCAGCAGGCCCTCGACGAGGTGCAGGCGCTCCTTGCGCTTGCCCAGTCGGTGGGCGGTGCGGCGCCGCACGACGTCCAGACGGTGCGCGATGAACACCTCGAGCAGCTGCTTGAGGCCGAGCGTGCGCGGCTGCCCCTCGACGAGCGTCACGTTGTTGATGCCGAAGGACTCCTCCATCGGCGTGAAGCGGTAGAGCTGCTGCAGCACGGCCTCGGGGTTGAAACCGGACTTCACCGTGAGCTCGAGGCGCAGTCCGTGGCGGCGGTCGGTCAGGTCCTGGTAGTTGCTGATGCCCTGGACCTTCTTGGACTGCACCGCGTCGCGCAGCTTCTCGGCGAAGCGCTCGGGCCCCACCTGGTAGGGCAGCTCGGTGACGATGATGCCCTTCTTGCGGCTGGTGATGTTCTCGACCTTGGTGGTCGCGCGCATCTTGAACGAGCCGCGACCGGTGCGGTACGCGTCGCGCACGCCGTCCAGGCCCACGATCCGTCCGCCCGTGGGCAGGTCCGGGCCGGGGACCAGGCGCATGAGGTCCTCGAGGTCCGCGTCGGGGTGGGAGATCAGGTGGCGGGCCGCTGCGATGACCTCCACCAGGTTGTGCGGCGCCATGTTCGTGGCCATGCCGACGGCGATCCCCGAGGCGCCGTTGACCAGGAGGTTCGGATACTGCGCGGGGAGCACGGAGGGCTGCAGCAGCTGGTTGTCGTAGTTCGGGATCATCTCGACGACGTCCTCGTCGAGCGAGGCCGTCATGAGCTGCGCGGCCCTGGCCATGCGCGCCTCGGTGTAGCGGGCGGCGGCCGGGCCGTTGTCGAGCGAGCCGAAGTTGCCGTGGCCGTCCACGAGCGGCATGCGCATCGAGAAGCTCTGCGCCATGCGCACCAGGGCGTCGTAGATCGCGCTGTCGCCGTGGGGATGGAGCTTGCCCATCACCTCGCCGACCACGCGCTGGCTCTTGACGTGCCCGCGGTCGGGGCGCAGCCCCATGTCGTCCATCATGTACAGGATCCGGCGCTGCACCGGCTTCAGGCCGTCGCGGGCATCGGGCAGGGCACGCGCGTAGATGACGGAGTACGCGTACTCGAGGTACGAGGTCTCCATCTCACTGGTGACGTCGACATCGACGACGACGCCGTCGATGTTCTCGTCCTCATCGCTGCCTGCGGTGCTGCTGCGTCGTGCCATGACGTTCATCCTGCCGCATCCGTGCCCAGGAACCGTGCAGGCGGGGGCGGTGATGTCGCCGACGCCGCGGGCACGGGGCCGCTCGGGCGGCGGGCCGAGGGCGTCCGACGGGGATCGGCGGGACCATCTGCCCGCACCCGGGACGGCGGGCGCTCAGTATGATCGGGGCATGGGAGCACGACGCGACGCGGGCTCCGGCGCGGGTGCCGGAGGGACCGCTGCCTCCGCCGCCTACCCCGCCCACTGGGAGGCGGACATCGCGCTCAGCGACGGCAGCGCCGCCCACCTGCGGCCCATCCTCCCGAGCGACGCCGACGCGCTCCAGCGCTTCCACACCGCGCAGTCCGAGCACTCCCGGTACCTGCGGTTCTTCGCCCCGATGCCGGAGCTCTCCCCGCGGGACCTCACGCGCTTCACGGTCGTGGACCACCGCGACCGCGTCGCCCTGATCGTGCTGATCGGCGAGGACATCGTGGCCGTCGGCCGCTTCGACCGCCTCGAGGGGACGGCCGAGGCCGAGGTCGCCTTCAACGTGGCCGATTCCCAGCAGGGCAAGGGACTGGGATCCGTGCTCCTGGAGCACCTGGCCGCCGCCGCCCGGGAGCGCGGCGTCGCCACGTTCGTGGCGGACGTGCTCCCGCAGAACAGCCGGATGATCAACGTCTTCACCGACGCGGGCTTCGACGTGCGCCGCACCTACGACGACGGCGTGGTCGTCGTCGAGTTCAGCATCGACCCCACCGAGCGCTCCCGCGCCGTGATCGCCGAGCGCGAGCACCGCGCGGAGGCCCGCGCCATGGAGCGCATGCTGCATCCCGCCTCGATCGCGGTGCTCGGGGTGTCCTCGCATCGCGACTCGATGGGCGGGCGGATCCTGCGGCACATCGAGCAGGCCGGCTACGACGGCGAGCTGCACGTCGTCGCCCGGGACGCCCTCGAGCTGCAGGGCCACAGCACCCATTCCCGGATCGCCGACGTCCCCGGCCCCGTGGATCTCGCGGTCATCGCCCTCGCGCGCGCCGAGGACTGCATCGCCGCCGTCGAGGAGTGCGGACGCGCCGGGGTGCGCGCCGTGCTGCTGCCCACCGAGGCCTTCGCCGAGACCGCGGGCGCCGGGGCGGCCGACGGCCACGGGGCGGCCGGCGGCCGCGGGGCACCCGCGCCGGGCGCCGCGGAGCGGCCCTCCCTGCAGCGCCGCCTGGTCAGCGCGGCGCGCCGGGAGGGCGTGCGCGTCCTGGGGCCCGGCTCCCTCGGGTTCCTGCGCACCGGGGAGCACGCCCTGAACGCCTCCCTCGTCCCGCACCTCCCGCGCGCGGGAGGCGTCGCGCTCGCCGGGCAGTCCGGGGCGCTCTCGGCGATGCTGCTGGGCGGCGTCGAGTCCCGCGGCATCGGCGTGCACGAGTTCGTGTCCGTCGGCAACCGCGCCGACGTCTCCCTCAACGACACCCTCCAGCACTGGCAGGACGACGAGGACGTGCGCGTCATCGCGCTCTCGCTCGAGTCCATGGGCAACCCCCGCAAGTTCACGCGGATCGCCCGGCGCATCACGCGCGAGAGGCCGCTCGTCGTCCTGCGCCCGCCCGGGACCACGACGGCGGCGCCTCCCGGGCACGACGTGCGCTCCTCCCAGCTGCCCCGACGAGCGCTGGACCAGGTGCTGCTCTCCGCCGGGGTCGTGCCGACCCTCAGCGTCGACCAGCTCACCGACGTCGTGGACGCCCTCGACCGCCAGGGCGTGCCGCCCGGCGACCGCGTCGGGCTGCTCGCGAACACGGCGGCGCTCGGGGAGTCCCTGCGGGGCGCGGCCGACGCGGCCGGACTGCGCGTGGTGCGCGACGAGCGCCGTGCGCTGCTGAGCACGGACCCCCGTTTCGTCGAGCGCGCCTTCACCTCGCTCGCCGCACTCGGAGAGGTGGACGTGGTGGTCCTCGCGGTGCTCGACGCCCTGGGCGAGGACCTCTCTGCATCCCTCGCGCGGATGGCGCGCACCGCCCGCGGGGCCGACGTGCGCCTCGTGGTGTGCGTGGTCACCGACCTCGACCGCTTCGAGTCCCTCGAGCGCGCGACCCGCAGCAGCGACGAGATGCCGCCGCTGCACCCCACGCCCGTGCTCGCCGTGCGCGCGGCCGCGGGCATGCTCGCCGCCCGGCGCGGTGCCGTCGGCGGGGACGAGCCCGCCTCGCGCGAGGGCATCGATCGGGAGGCGGCCCGCCGCATCGTCCAGACCGAGATCTCCGCGCCCGGAGCCCTGGGCGCCGCGCCGCGAGCGCTCGACCAGCAGCGCACCGGGGCCCTGCTCGAGACCTACGGCCTGCACCTGCTGCCCTCCCGCACCGTCTCCGACGCCGACGACGCCGTGCGCGCCGCCTCGGAGATCGGCTACCCCGTGGCCCTGAAGAGCACCGACCCCGTGCTCAGCCACCGGAGCGACCTCGGCGGGGTGCGCCTGGACATCCCCGACGCCGTGCAGCTGCGCCACGCCTTCGCCGCCATGCGCCGCGACCTCGCCTTCTCGAGCGCCGACCTCGCCGTCCAGGCGATGGCGGCCCCCGGCATCCCGGTCGTGGTGCGCAGTGTGGAGGACCCGCCGCTGGGGCCCGTGCTCGCCTTCTCCCTGGCGGGGGACGCGACCGACCTGCTCGACGACGTCGCTTACGCGATCCCGCCGCTCGACGACGAGTCCGTGAGGCGGCTCATCGACGGCCCGGCGACCTCCGTGAAGCTCCGCGGCCACCTGGGACTCCCCGCCGCCGACCGCGCGCGGCTCGAGGACCTCGTGATCCGCGTGGGCCTCATGGCCGAGGACCTGCCCGAGCTGCACTCCCTCGTGCTGCACCCCGTGGTCGTCGGCCGCGGAGGGTGCACGATCATCGGCGCCCGCGCCGAGGTCGCCCAGGCGCCCAACCGCACCGACAGCCTGCGCCGCACCCTGAGCGGGCCCGCGAGCGCCTGAGCGCCCGCCGGTCCCCGCTCGCTCCGCGCGCCCGGTCCGCACCCGGCCCTCGCCCGGCCCGCGCGGTCACGGGGTCCGTGTACGCGTGGAAGGATGGACCCCATGTCCACCGCACTTCCCACGGATCTCCTCGGTGAGCTCGAGAGCGCCGGGTACTTCCCGCAGACCGCCGCCGCCTGCGTGCAGCGGGCGCTGCGCGCGGCGCCCGTGCGCGCCCACCTGGTGCGGCCGGAGACCACCTTCGACGGGCCCGAGGTGCGACGCCACCTCACGGTCCTCGTGATCACCGACCGCCACCTCGTGGTCACCCATCTCGACGATGATCCGGCCGACGAGCTCAACCCCAGCCAGGTCGTCTCCACCACCGAGCGCGTGCGCCTGGACCGCGTGCACACCACGGGCATGTCCCAGGTCTTCGACTCCGACGGCACGCGGGTGCGCGGCAGCGAGGCCGAGGTCACCCTCGCGGTCACCTGGGGCGGCAGCCGGCGCCTGGACGTCGAGCGGGCCTGGTGCGACGACCCCGAGTGCCAGGCCGAGCATGGCTGGAGCGGCACGCTCGCACCCGCCGATCTGGCCCTGCGCGTGAGCGCGCTCGCCGACGGCCAGGACGCCGTCGACGCGGCCGTGCGCTTCCACGACCGCCTGCTGGACGCGATCGACGCCGTCGGATGACCCCGGCAGGCGAGAACTCCGCCTCCCGCCGCAGCGATCCGGCCGGGACGACCTTCCCGTCGGCCCCCGACCTGCTCGTCGCCCCGTTCGCGGACGGCGCCCGGCCCGGTCAGCTCGACATCGTCCCGCCCCTGCTCGCGCGGGCCGACGGCGGGCGCGACCTCGTGGTCCTCGTGGACGGGCTGGGCAGTGACCTGCTCGAGGAGCACCTCGCGCTCACCCCGACCCTGCGCCGGCTGCGCGAGCAGGTGCGCACCGTGCGCACCATCGCCCCGTCGACGACCGCGACCGCGATGACCTCCCTGATCACGGGCCTCGCACCGCTCGAGCACGGTGTCCTGGGCTACCTCACCCGTGATCCGCGCACCGGGCGCGCGGTCAATCAGCTCACGGGGGCCGCGGGCATCGATCCCGCGCAGTGGATGCCGTGCGCCGTGCCCGCCGAGAGCGCGCGGCGACCCGCCCTCCAGGTCGCCCCCGCGAAGCACGCCGGGAGCCTGCTCACCGGGAGCGCGTTCCGCGGCTGGGAGTTCTTCGCGCAGGCCGAGCGCGGGGACCGGGCGGGAGCGGCCCTCGCCGCCCTGCGCGCGGGCGGCCCGGACGCGCTCGTGCACCTGCACGTGGACGACGTCGACCATGCCGGCCACAAGCACGGGGTCGACTCGGACGCCTGGCGCGATGCGCTGGCCGGCGCGGACTCCCTGATCGGGACGCTGCTGCGGCGCGCGCCCGGGGGAACGCGCGTCCACGTGACCGCCGACCACGGCATGGTGGACACCGCCCCGGAACGCACGATAGACCTCGCGCGCGTGCCCGCGGTGCGCCGCGTCCTCGCGATGGTCGCGGGGGAGCCGCGTGCGCTCGTGCTCTTCGCCCGCCGCCCGGAGGACGCCCCCGACCTGATCGAGGCGACGCGGGAGGCGGTGGGGGAGCGCGGAGTCGTGCTCTCGCGCGAGGAGATGCTGGGCGCGGGGCTGCTGGGCCCCGTGACGTCCGCTCCGATCGCTCCGCACCTCGAGGGCCGGCTGGGCGATGCGATCGTGCTGGCGCGCGGACGATGGATCGTCGACGACTCCCGTCGTCACGCGCCCTCACGCCGGCCCGAGACCGGAGTGCACGGCTCGCTCACCCGTGCCGAGTCCCTGGTGCCGCTGCTCACCGTGGAGGTGTGAGCGGAACCCGCAGCGACGGCGCCTGTGAGCCGGACGCGACGTCAGTCGGGCGCCTGTATCAGTCGCGCTTCGACCTCAGTCGTGCTTCGAGCCGAAGACGATCTCGTCCCAGCTCGGGATGCTCGAGCGCTTCGCCCGCGAGGACGAGGACTTCTTCTCGCCCTTGCCGGACTTCTTCGCGTCCTTGCCCCCGGAGCGCTGAGCAGTGGATCCCGCCTGTCCGCCGTCGCCGTCCTTCGCGGACTTCGCCTCGGCGCCCTCCGCGGGGGAGTACGCGACGTCGTCGAAACCGGGCAGGGGCGTGAGGTCCACCGTGTCGTTCGCCGCGGGGGCGAAGCCGGTGCCCCGGCCCGCGTCGTCGGCCTCGGATCCCGCGGCTGCGGAGGGCTCCTCGTCCGCCGCGCGATCGCCGCTGGCGACGGACTCCTCGAGCGTGCGCCCCGGGACCACGAGAGGCTCCGGCTCGGCGCCCGCGCCCTCCGTGTCCGGGTCCGCGCGCTCCGCGTCGACGTCTCCTTCGGGGCCGCCGGTGACCTCGAGATCGTCGTCGTCGGCCTGGGCGCCGCCGTCGACGTCGTCCTCGTCGACATCCTCCGGGAGGTCCTCGCGAGGGGCGTCGGAGTGTTCGCGCAGCGCCTCCTCGTCGGCCGAGCGGGTGCTGCGCTCCTCGTCCTCCTCGAGGGTGGACCAGGTCGGCTCGTCGTCCAGGGAGGCAGGGACCGACCGCAGGCCGCGGCGGGCGTTGAGCGCGTCCAGGGCGTCCTCATCGATGGCATCGCCCCGTCCGCCGCGCGAGGGATGGTCCCCGCGGTCGGGGGCCTGCCGGCCGAGACTGCGCGGCGCGGTGCGACGGGGACGCGCCGAGGCGCCGTCGGCGTCGGACTCCTGGTCGTAGACGGAGCTCTTGAGCGAGGTGAGACGCGCGCGACCCGCGACGGGCTGGTCGAGCGCGTCGTCGTCGAGGCTCAGCCAGCGGGCCTCGTCGTCCTCCGCGACCACGACCTGGCGGGTCATGTCGGCGATCCAGTGCGCCTCGCGATCGCGGCCGCCGGAGCGGAAGACCAGCTCGAGGTTCCAGGTGCCGTCGGGCAGGCGCCAGGCGTCCCATCGCAGTCCCTCGAGGGCCTGCCGGGCGGCGAGCCGTTCGGTGACGATCTCGTCGAGGACCGGGCCGCCGGAGCGATCGACCTTGAAGCCGCGGGCGCGCTCGGCGGTGAAGCCGCGCTCGGCGAGGACGGGGCCCTCGTAGCGGCGCACGTGCTCCACGTCGATCGAGGCCATCTCGGAGATCTCGTCCGCCGTCCGGCCCCCGCGCAGCAGCGCCTGGATCTCCCGCGGGCGCAGCGCCGTCGCCTCCGAGGACTGGATCAGCCCCAGGGCCGGTCGGTCGCGGCGCACGGCCGCGCGCAGCGCCTCGTCGATCCTCAGCGTGTACTGCTCGCCGTCGGGGTCGCGCAGGACGATGTGCTCGCCGTCGTCATGGATCCCGTCGAGCTCGAGCTCTCGCATCGTGGTCCTCTCCCGTCGCAGCATGGTCCGCGACGTGATCAGATCATAGATCGCGCCCGCCTCGCGACCTCGGCGGACGCGCCCGCCGGAGCCGGTCGGATGCTCCGTGTTGTGATATGGCACCCGCTCTGCAATAATCGCGCCGCATCCGGCGTGGACAACACCGAGGGGCACGCCGGGGGAGCTGACAGCCACGCAGGCCAGACACTCCTTTTGTGCCCGGACTCCCGACACTTCTCCTGATCGAGGTATTCACTTCCGATGGCCACTGATTACGACGCACCGCGCAAGAACGACGACGAGTCCTCCGAGGACTCGATCGAGGAGCTGAAGGGCCGCCGGAACGAGGCCGCGACTCCCGCGGTCGACGAGGACGAGGCCGAGGTCGCCGACGGCTACGAGCTCCCGGGGGCCGACCTCTCCGGCGAGGAGCTGTCCGTGCGCGTGCTCCCGCGGCAGGCGGACGAGTTCACCTGCGGCAGCTGCTTCCTGGTGAAGCACCGCAGCCAGATCGACCATGTCGAGGGCACGGTCATCATCTGCAAGGAATGCGCCTGAGGGGACGCATCCCGCGCCCTGCGGCACGGGCGCTCATGAGAACGGGGCGGCACACCGACTGGTGTGCCGCCCCGTTTCTCGTCCGCTCGAGATCGCGCGACCGATGGGGGAGCCGCCTCGGGGCCAGGGGCCTCGCGGGTCGGGAGCCCCTCGGGTCAGGAGTGCTGGGAGCGCGCGCTGCGCAGGGCCAGGGCGAGATCCTCGGGCCGACGCGTGGAGAGCACCCACGCCGGGGTGGGATCCGCCTCGTCGAGCACGGGCACGCGCACGCCCGTGTGCACCCATCCGCGCGTGAGGTGGAAGGCGAGCGGCTCGAAGCCCACGGACATGGCGACGGACCAGCCGTCCTTGTCGAGGACCTCGGGCTCGCCCAGCAGGTCCACGGGGATCTGCGCGCGGCCCGCCCGCAGGGTGCCGCCCGAGACCTCGAGGACGGGGCTCGCCATCGCGAGCATCACGCACACGCCGACGATGCCGATGATCCCCACCGCGAGCGAGAGTACATGGGACAGCGGCACCAGGATGACCCCCAGGACGCTGCCGAACGCGATCCCCACGATCCAGACGCCGATGCTGGGCAGGAGCCTCTCGCGATGCAGGGCGGTGGCATCGGAGAGGGCGCGGGGACGGGCGGAGTCGGCGGAGGCGTCGGGCATGCGCCAATCGTCTCACGCGCACCGGAGAGGATTCTGCGGTCCCCGGGTGCGCCTAGTCTGGAGCCATGACCATCGACGAACAGCCCGCGGCCGAGCCCGGGGGAGCGCCCCGCATGCCGGTCGTGCTCGCGGAGGAGGCCGTACTGCCCTACCGCGCGCACGCGCACGACGCCGGCTTCGACCTCATCAGCTCCGAGGACCTCGTGATCCCCGCCCTGGGCAGGGCCCTGGTCGGAACGGGCGTGAGCCTCGCCCTGCCGGAGGGCACCGTGGGCCTGGTGTGCCCGCGCTCCGGCCTCGCCGTGCGCCACGGGGTGACGGTCCTCAACGGGCCCGGCGTCGTGGACGCCGGCTACCGCGGCGAGGTGAGGGTGCCGCTGGTGAACCTCGATGGTGAGCAGGACTTCACGGTCCACCGCGGGGACCGCATCGCGCAGCTCGTGGTGGTGCCCTTCGTCGCTCCGCGGCTCGAGGTGGTCACCGACCTCGAGGAGAGCGAGCGCGCCGACCGCGGCTTCGGCTCGAGCGGCGGCCTGCAGGGCGTCGAGGGCCAGGGTGCGACCGTGATCTCGACCGAGGACGCCGCCGCGAGCGCGGCCGGCGCCGACGGGAAGGAGTGAGCATGGGACTGTTCTCCCGCAAGGACAAGAGCAAGGCCACCGCCAAGGCCACCGCCGAGGACACGACCGAGGACACTGCCGCGGAAACCGGCAGGGGTGCGGCGAAGGACGAGGACGTCGCCGAGCAGGCGCGGCCGACGGACGCGAAGGACAGCGACGCGTCGACGGCGGCGTCCGGCAGTGCCGCGAGCGACGCGACGAGCGATCCCGACGAGTCGACCTCGTCGGCCCGGGAGTCCGCTGTCGCGGACGAGGCGCTCGGGGGAGACCACCTGGAGGACGGTCCCCTCGACGCGGCCGATGCCCCCGAGGAGGACCGCATCGACCTGGGCGGACTCCTCGTGCCGATGGTCGAGGGCATGGAGCTGCGCATGGAGATGGACCAGCGCACCCGGGCCGTCACCGGGGCGAACCTCGTCATCGAGGGATCCTCGCTGCAGGTCCAGGCGTTCGCGGCCCCGAAGTCCCGCGCGCTGTGGGACGAGGTGCGCACCTCGCTGCGAGGGTCCGTGGTCGAGCAGGGCGGCACCGCGGAGACCCGGCCGGGCCCCTTCGGCACCGAGCTCATCGCGCGCCTGCCCGTCAAGCGGTCCGACGGCCGCGTCGGCTACCGGCCGGCGCGCTTCATCGGGGTCGACGGGCCGCGCTGGATGCTGCGCGCGATCCTCTCCGGTCCGGCCCTCGGCGACGCCGAGGCCTCGCGCGCCTTCGAGACGCTGATCTCGCGCATCGTGGTGGTGCGGGGGAGCGATGCCATGGCTCCCCAGGAGCTCATCCCGCTGAACCTCCCCGGGCAGCGTCCCGGCCTGGTCCCCGCCGAGGACACCACGCTGAACCCGCTCGAGCGAGGACCCGAGATCACGGAGATCGGCTGAGGGGGACCCGATGAGGACCAGGGAAGCACGGAACCCGGATCACCGGGCCGCGGAGGCACGGTCCCGCGCGGCGGAGCGCCACGGCCGCGCCGAGCAGCTCGCCGAGCGCCTGCGCGGCCACTTCGTGGACAGCGAGGTGCTCGACGCCCGCGAGGCCGGCAGGCGCGCCCGTGAGGACGGCTTCGACTGCGCGCAGGACATCGAGCGCCGACGGGAGGTCCGCGTGACCGGTTTCGTCAGCTCGATGGTGATCCCGCCGACGAGCGCCCCGCAGTCCTTCGAGATCGACGTGTTCGACGGCACCGGCACCGTGACCGCGATCTGGCTGGGCCAGTCGCGGATCCCCGGCGTCGGCCCCGGCACCCGGCTCGTCCTCGAGGGCGTGGCCGCCCGTCGCGGCCACCACAAGGTCATGTACAACCCGCGCTACGAGATCACCGGCCTGCCGGGCGAGGAGGAGGACGCGTGAACTCTGCCCAGCGACCGGAGGAGAGCGCCGCTCCGCGGGCCGAAGAGCCTGCTGCCGCGCGCCCGGGCCACGCCGCGCCGCGCTCGGGCATGGGCGCCGTGCTCACGGGCGAGGAGTTCTCCGTGGGCGATGCCCTGGGAGGTCCTCGCGGGATCCTCGAATCCGTCCTGCCCACGGCGCTGTTCGTGGTGCTGTTCGTGGTCACCCGGTCGATCCCGATCGCGGGCGGGGCGGCCGTGGCCGTCGTCCTCGTGGCGCTCGTGGTGCGGCTCGTGCAGCGTCAGAACCCCTCGCAGGTGCTCGGCGGACTGATCGGGGTGGCCGTCGGCGCGATCTGGGCGCTGCGCTCGGGACAGGGCACCGACTTCTACGTGCCCGGGCTGATCACGAACGCGGTGGCCGCCGCCGTGCTCGTGGTCTCGATCCTCGCGCGGTACCCGCTGGTCGGCGTCGTCGTCGGCCTCCTGGACCCGCGCGTCTCCGCCTGGCGCGGGAAGCCCCTCGCCCGCCGCGCCTACACGCAGGCGACGTGGCTGTTCGTCGGCCTCTACGTGCTCAAGCTCGCCGTGCAGCTCCCGCTGTACCTGAGCGGGCAGGTCGCCGCTCTCGGCGTCGCGAAGCTCGTCATGGGGCTGCCGCTGTTCGCGCTCGTGGTGTGGCTGGTGTGGATGCTGCACCGCTCGGTGCGCGCCCGCCTCGAGGCGGAGGCGGAGAGCACGCCGGACACGACGGTCTGAGCCCGCGCTCAGCGCTCCTCGGGGCGCACGCTGGGCATCTCCTCGGTGCGGATGCTCGGCAGCTCCTCGGGATCCTGCGGGGCGCTCGGCGGGGCGAGCAGCTCCTCGAGGGCGCGCAGGTGCTCCGACTCGGCGAGGAACATGAGCTCATCGTGCGCCTCGAGCGCGTCATGGGCCGACGGCGCGATCGGCTGCCCGTCGCGGATGATGCCCACGAGCACGCACGAGGCGGGCCATCGCATCGAGCCCACCAGGCGCCCGACGATCGGGCTGCGGCGAGGGATGGTGATCTCGACCATGTCGGTGCGCGACCCGGAGAAGCTGAAGATCTTCACGATCCGGCCCACGCTCACGGCCTCCTCGACGAGAGCCGTCATCGTGCGCGGCGTGGAGACCGCCACGTCCACGCCCCACATGTCCCCGAACATCCACTCGTTCGAGGGGTGGGAGACGCGCGCGACGGTGCGCGGCACCAGGAACTCTGTCTTCGAGAGCATGGAGGCGACGAGGTTGACCTTGTCGTCGCCGGTCGCGGCGACGACCACGTCGGCCGAGGCCACGTCGGCCTCTGAGAGCACGGCGAGCTCGGCGGCGTCGCCCTCGACCCACTGCACCCCGCTGACCGAGGTGCGCTTCTCCGGGGAGACGGAGCGGTCCACGAGCGTGACCGAGCGGCCCTTGGTCAGCAGCTCGCGGGCGATCGAGCGGCCCACGCTGCCGGCGCCGATGATGACGACCCTCATCGTGTCTCCTCCTCGACGCCGCTCGTCCCGGACCGTCCTGCGGGGCCCGGGCCGCCCTCGTCGCCGCCGCGCGCATGGGCGAGGGTGCTCTCGATCTCGGGCAGCCGCGGGGTCGGCACCATCAGGTGCAGCACGTCCCCCTCCTGCAGGCGGGTCGCGGGACCCGGCAGCACGCCCTCGCCGAGACGGGTGAGCAGCGCCACGCGCGCCCCGGTCTCCTGCTCGATCCTGGCCAGCGGTGCGGCCATCCAGGACTCGTCGGGCACCACGGCGATCATCGTGACCTTCCCGGAGATGTCCTGGTACTCGCGGCTCGCGGCGCCCGGGATCAGGCGCCCGAGCATCTGGGCGCTCGTCCAGCGCACGGTCGCCACCGTCGCGACGCCCAGGCGCTCGTAGACCTCGGCGCGGCGGGGGTCGTAGATGCGGGCGACGACGTTGCGCAGCCCGTACTCCTCGCGCACCACCCGGGCGGCGATGATGTTGGAGTTGTCGCCGCTGGAGACTGCCGCGAAGCCCGCGGCGGAGCGGATCTCGGCCTCCTCGAGGGTCTCGCGGTCGAAGCCGATGCCCGTCACGCAGCGGCCGGGGAAGTCCCGTCCCAGGCGCTGGAAGGCCACGGGATCGCGATCGATCACCGTGACCTCGTGCCCGATGCGGAGGGTCTTGTGGGCGAGCATCGCCCCGACGCGGCCGCAGCCCATGATCACGAAGTGCACAGGGCCACGATAGACCGCGGACACCCTCGGCACGCAGACGAAGGACGCGTCGCAGGCGGCGGGGCGAAGTGCTTCGACGGGCCGACGAGAGGGCTCCCGGCGCCGCCGCGGTTCCCGTGCGTCACGCCCATCCGCTGCCGGAGCCCGGATCGCGGAGTGCGTCCACGATCCCGTCAGTGGGAGTCGTCGTGGGAATCAGTGGGAGTCGTCGTGGGCAGGAGCTGGTCCGCCAGCGATCGGGCCGTCGTCGTCAGCTCCTCGAACCGCATCCCTGTGCGCCCCATGAAGGTCAGGCCCTGCTGCGCGGCCAGGAGCGCCCGGGCGAGATCGACAGGGGCGCCGGAGCTGCTGAGGTCGCCTTCGGCCTGGGCTCGTGCCACGCCCTCGGCGAGCACGTCGGTGATCCCTCCGTAGGTGCGCCGCGCCTCCGCGGAGACTGCGCGATCGGCGGACGCCAGCTCGGTGGTGCTGTTGGCGAGCAGGCATCCACGGCGGGCGCTGTGGCCCGCGGGGTCGCCGGCCACTGGTGTCATCACGAACGAGCGCAGTGCGTCGAACGCTCGGGGCGCCGCATCGATCGACTCTCGCACACCGAGGACGAGCGAGTCCGCGTATCGGCGCAGGACCCGCAGGAAGAGCTCGTGCTTGTCCCCGAAGGCGGCGTAGAGGCTGCCCTTCCCCAGGCCGCTGACCCGCATGAGGTCCTGGACCGAGGTCGCCGCGTAACCCGTGTTCCAGAACTGATCGCGGACGGCGTCCAGCACCGCGTCCTCGTCGAACTGTCGTGGCCTCGCCATGTCCCGCAGGCTACCCGTTCTTGACCGATCGGTCCAGCACGCTTATGGTGGACCGGGCGGTCCAGAATGATCGGTCCACCCTCGTGGCACTGAAGTGCTCGGCCGCTCCGGCATCTCACCCGCACCATTGGAGAGGACGACCGCTATGGGCCAGCTCGCAGGCAGGACAGCCCTGATCACCGGAGGGAGCACGGGCATCGGGCTCGCAACTGCGCAGCGCTTCATCGCCGAGGGAGCACGCGTCTACCTCACCGGACGTCGGAAGGAGGCCCTCGCGGCCGCCGCCGGCGAACTGGGCGACCGGGCGATCACGGTCCGGAACGACGTCTCCGATCTGGACGACCTCGACGCGCTGTTCGCGCGCATCGCATCCGACGGGAATCGGCTCGACGTCCTCTTCGCGAATGCCGGCGGTGGGGAGGCGAACCAGCCTCTGCACTCGCTGCAGCCGGACGCCTTCGATCGCACCTTCGGGGTCAACGTGCGGGGCACCGTCTTCACGGTGCAGCGAGCTCTCCCGCTGCTGAACGACGGGGCGAGCATCGTGCTCACCGGCTCCAGCTCGGCGCGCCGCGGCAGTGCAGGTTTCGGCGTCTACTCCGCCACGAAGGCGGCGATCCGCCAGTTCGGCCGTGTATGGGCCGCCGAGCTCGCGCCCCGCGGAGTGCGCGTGAACACGGTGGTGCCCGGTACCACCGACACCCCGGGACTCCGCGGCCTCGCCGAGGACTCGGACCGAGCGGACGCGTTCGTCGGAGAGCTGGCGAACGGCACGGCCCTGCGACGTGCCGCCGACCCGGCGGAGATCGCCGACGCCGTGCTGTTCCTCGCATCGGATCAGTCCACCTTCATCACGGGCAGTGAGCTCTTCGTCGACGGCGGCGAGGTCCAGGTGTACCCCTGACAGGGGAGTCGGCGGCCTGGGGGCGCCGTGAAGGGGCACGTGGAAGGGGCACGTAGAATGGCCGTCGTGCCTGGCCCCTCCGGCGCGTTCAAGCGTCTCGTCCTCGGGCGCGCCTTCGCGACGGATCGACTGTCCCGGGAGCGCCTGCCCAAGCGGCTCGCGCTTCCGACCTTCTCCTCGGATGCGCTGAGCTCGGTCGCCTATGCCCCCGACCAGATCCTGCTGACCCTCGCCCTCGCCGGCGTGACGGGCTACGTCATCAGCTGGTGGGTCGCCGTCGCCGTCGTGCTGCTGATGGCGGTCGTGGTCCTCACCGGGCTGAACACGGTGCGCGAGTACCCGGGAGGCGGCGGCGACTACGAGGTCGTGCGCACGAACCTCAACAGGGGAGCGGGACGGCTGGTGGGATCGGCGCTGCTGGTCGACTACGCGCTCACCGTCGCGGTCTCGGTCGCCCAGGCCGCGAACTACACCTCGGGCATCCTGCCGTTCCTGCACAGCCACGAGATGTGGGTCGCGCTCGTGCTGATCGCCCTCATCGCGCTCGTGAACCTGCGCGGCGTGCGCCAGTCCAGCTCGCTGCTCGCGATCCCGGTCTACCTGTTCGTCGCCGCGATCGGCCTGATGGTCGTGATCGGCGCGATCGAGACGTTCACCGGGGGGATCGGGCGCGCGCCGAGCGCGGATCTCGACCTGATCGCCGAGCCCGGGTACGGGCAGGGGCTCACGGCGCTCGGAGGCGCGCTCCTGGTGCTGCGCGCCTTCTCGAGCGGCAGCGCCGCGCTCACCGGCGTCGAGGCGATCGGCAACGGCGTGCCCTCCTTCAGGCCGCCCAAGGCGCGCAACGCCGGCATCGTGCTGCTCGCGCTCGGCGCGATCTCCTCGGCGATGATCCTGGGGATCATCGCGCTCGCCGCCCGCACGGGCGTGCGCTACGTCGAGGACCCCTCGAGCGAGCTCGTGCGCGACGGCGCCCCGATCCCCGACTACCAGCAGCTGCCGGTCATCGGACAGATCGCCGAGGCGCTCTCCGGTCCGGGATCGCTGCTCTTCTACGCGGTGACCGCCGTGACGGGCATCGTCCTGTTCATCGCCGCGAACACCGCGTTCAACGGCTTCCCGAACCTCGCGAGCGTGCTCGCCGCCGCCGGCAGCTTCCCCAAGCAGATGCGCGTGCGCGGGGACCGCCTGGCCTACTCCAACGGCATCATCCTGCTCGCGGTCGCCTCCGGGCTCCTGGTGTGGTGGACCGGTGCGCGGGTGAGCGTGCTCATCCAGATGTACATCGTGGGCGTGTTCGTCTCCTTCAGCCTGGGTCAGCTGGGCATGGTCCGCCACTTCACGCGCGCCATCCGTCTCGAGATCCGCGGCGGCATGCGCCGCACCCTGCGCCTGCGCCGCGTCGTCAACGTCATCGGGTTCGTCGTGGTGACCGCCGTGCTGCTCATCGTGGTCACCACGAAGTTCACCCACGGCGCCTGGGCGGCGGTCGTGATCATGGGCGCGCTGTGGGTGCTCATGAGCCTCATCGAGCGTCACTACGCCTCCGTGCGCGCGCAGCTCGCGATCCCCGCGCTGGCCGACGACGGGTCCGGGACCGGCGCGGAGGCCCCCGCCCAGGACTCCGCCGCGGACGCGGCCGCCGAGGACGCTCCAGATGCCGATGCGTCGGCCGCGGGGGAGGGGGCGCTCATCGGTCCCCGGCTGCCCGGCCAGGGCGTGGACGATCCGACCGCCCTGCCCTCCCGCTCGCATGCGATCGTGCTGGTCTCGGGGCTGGACCGGCCCACGATGCGCGCGCTGTCCGTCGCCTCCGCCGCGCGGCACTCGACCCTCGAGGCCGTCGCCGTGCACGACGAGGACGCCGATGCGCGCCGCGCCGTCGAGCGCTGGCGCTCGCTCGGGATCCAGGTGCCCCTGCGCGTGCTCTACTCTCCCTATCGGGACGTGAACGGTCCGGTCCTCGCCTACGTGCGCAGTCTGCTCAAGCGCAACCCGCGCGACGTCGTGATCGTCTACCTCCCCCTGTTCCTGGTGGGACACTGGTGGCTCTCGCCCCTGCACAACCACTCCGTGCGCCGTCTCGGCGACCGTCTCGCGCACCTGCCGCGCGTGGTCGTCGCGAGCGTGCCGTGGCAGCTCGGGCGGGACGGCGGACCCGACCGCCCGCAGCAGGCCGACATCATGGCGAGCGCGGGCACGGCCACCGCACAGGACCATCGCCGCGCCCGCCGGGCGCGCGAGGAGGCGAGGAGCGCACGGCTCCTGGGAAGGTGAGGACGATGGCACGGGACATGCGGCGCGCTGCGAGCGCCGAGCCCGAGCGGACCGCGCTGGGACGGCTGCTCACGCTCACGATCGGCGCCCCGGCCGCCGGCGGCACGTTCGTGGCCCGCCACGAGGGCCGCGTCGTGTTCGTGCGCGGGGCCGTTCCCGGTGAGACCGTCGTCGCGCGTCTGCTCGAGGACGCGAAGAACTCCGCGAAGGCGCGCTTCTGGCGCGCCGAGACCCTCGAGATCCTCGACCCCAGCCCCGACCGCGTGCCCAGCGTCTGGCCCGAGGCGGGGACCGACGGCGTCGGCGGGGCCGAATGGGCGCACATCGGCCTGCACGCGCAGCGCCGCCTGGCCACCGAGGTCCTCCAGGACCTCCTGCGCCGCGCGGGCGTCTCGACCCTCGCGACCGAGGAGGCGCAGGTCGAGCCCGCGCCCCACGACACCGACGGTCTGGGCTGGCGCACCCGGGTCCGCCTCACCCGCGGGGCCGACGGCCTGCTCGGCATGCGCGGCTGGCGCTCCCACGAGGTCCACCCTGTGGGGGAGAACCCCCTGGCCGCGGAGGAGATCCGCGCCCTGAACCTGCCCGATCTCGCGCTGCCCGAGGCGGTGGAGGCCGTCGACGCGGTCGCCCCGTCCCTCGGCCGCCCCGCCGTCGTCCTCATCGGCCGCGGCCTCCCGGCCGGAGGGGCCGGCGCCTCCGGCGGTCTCGAGGTGCCGCAGGGGCTCGAGGACGTCGATCTCGCCGTCCAGGGGCCGACGGGCCTCACCGCGCTCTCTGGCGACGGCATGGTCGCCGAGGAGGTGCTGGGACGACGCTTCCGCGTGGGCGCGACCGGCTTCTGGCAGGTCCACCGCCAGGCCCCCGAGGTGCTCACCTCCGTGGTGCTGCGCGACACGGAGGCCCGCGAGGGCGACACGATCTGGGACCTGTTCGGAGGGGTCGGGCTGTTCGCGGCGGCACTGGCCGACGAGGTCGGGTCCGCGGGCCGCGTGGTCAGCGTGGAGGGCGATCGTCGCGCCGGGGCGCTGGCGGAGGAGAACCTCGCGGCCCTCCCGCAGGCGAGCGCCGAGACGGCCGACGTCGCCGCATGGGTGCGCGCCCAGGAGAAGGACCCCGATCGCGTGGTCGTCGACCCGCCGCGCGCGGGTCTCGGCCCCGAGCTGATGGCGCTGCTGTGCGCCCGCACCCGGGAGCGGATCGTCTACGTCTCCTGCGAGCCGTCGACCCTCGCGCGCGACCTCAAGGCCGCCGAGGAGGCCGGCTGGAGGGTCGAGGACCTGCGCGCCTTCGACCTGTTCCCCCACACGCATCACATCGAGTCGGTGGCGGTCCTGACCCGCGCCGCATGATATATTTATCTTGACGTCAAGAGATAACGTCCGGGCGGACGGCCGGCGTCGGCCGCCGCGCGCTCCCTGATCGGGGGCCGGACCAGCACTGCGAGCCGTCGGATCACGCACGCCCCTGCGGATTACGATGGCACCACGCCCCACAATCGAAGGAGTTGCGCTCCGTGAGCACCGTGAACTCGTTCGGCGCGAGAGAGAACCTCGCCGTCGGCGACACCGAGTACGAGATCTATGGCATCGACACCGTCGACGGCCACGAGAAGCTCCCCTACAGCCTGAAGATCCTGCTGGAGAACCTGCTGCGCACCGAGGACGGTGCGAACATCACCGCGGACCACGTGCGCGCCCTCGGGTCCTGGGACCCCAGCGCCGAGCCGGACACCGAGATCCAGTTCACGCCCGCCCGCGTGATCATGCAGGACTTCACCGGCGTCCCCTGCATCGTCGACCTCGCCACGATGCGCGAGGCCGTCTCCGACCTCGGCGGCGACCCCGAGCGCATCAACCCGCTCGCCCCCGCCGAGATGGTCATCGACCACTCCGTGATGATCGACGTCGCGGGCCGTCTCGACGCGCTCGAGAAGAACATGGAGCTCGAGTACGAGCGCAACCGCGAGCGCTACCAGTTCCTGCGCTGGGGCCAGACCGCCTTCGACGACTTCAAGGTCGTCCCCCCGGGCACCGGCATCGTCCACCAGGTCAACATCGAGTACCTGGCCCGCACCGTCATGACCCGCGAGGTGGACGGCGTGCTGCGCGCCTACCCCGACTCGTGCGTCGGCACCGACTCGCACACCACCATGGTCAACGGCCTGGGTGTGCTGGGCTGGGGCGTCGGCGGCATCGAGGCCGAGGCCGCGATGCTCGGCCAGCCCGTCTCGATGCTCATCCCGCGCGTGGTCGGCTTCAAGCTCACCGGCGAGATCCCCGCCGCGGCCACCGCGACGGACGTCGTCCTCACGATCACCGAGATGCTGCGCCAGCACGGCGTGGTCGGGAAGTTCGTCGAGTTCTACGGCGAGGGCGTCGGCCAGGTGCCGCTCGCCAACCGCGCGACCATCGGCAACATGAGCCCCGAGTTCGGCTCCACCTGCGCGATCTTCCCGATCGACGACGTCACGGTCGACTACCTGCGCCTCACCGGCCGCTCCGAGGAGCAGCTCGCACTCGTCGAGGCCTACGCCAAGCGGCAGGGCCTCTGGCACGACCCGTCGACCGAGGCCCAGTACTCCGAGTACCTCGAGCTGGACCTCTCGACCGTCGTCCCCTCGATCGCCGGCCCGAAGCGCCCGCAGGACCGCATCATCCTCACGCAGGCCAAGGAGAGCTTCCGCGAGGTGCTCCCGAGCTATGCGGCCGACGAGGAGCCGGCCGAGGCCGAGAGCACCCCGGTCCCCGAGGACGAGGGGACTTTCCCCGCCTCCGACCCGGCCTCGCTCGGCTCGGACAACGACTCCGGCGGCGCCGCGCCCGTGCTCGACCTCAAGGTCCACGGCCGCGCCTCGAAGCCCACCGCCGTCGAGGGCAAGGACTTCTCGATCGATCACGGCATCGTCTCGATCGCCTCGATCACCTCCTGCACCAACACCTCGAACCCCTCGGTGATGATGGCCGCCGGCATCCTCGCCAAGAACGCGGTCGAGAAGGGCCTGGTCTCGAAGCCGTGGGTGAAGACGTCGCTGGCCCCCGGGTCGCAGGTCGTCACCGGCTACTACGAGAAGTCCGGTCTCACCGAGTACCTCGACGCGCTGGGCTTCCAGCTCGTCGGCTACGGCTGCACCACCTGCATCGGCAACTCGGGCCCGCTCGCGCCGGAGATCTCCGACGCGATCAACGAGGCCGACCTCGCGGTCACCTCGGTGCTCTCGGGCAACCGCAACTTCGAGGGCCGCATCAACCCCGACGTGAAGATGAACTACCTGGCGTCCCCGCCGCTGGTCATCGCCTACGCGCTCGCAGGCACGATGGACTTCGACTTCGAGAACGACGCGCTGGGCCGGGACAAGGACGGGAACGACGTGTTCCTGCGCGACATCTGGCCCTCGCCCACCGAGGTCGAGCAGACCATCGCCGAGAACATCACCCAGGAGATGTTCAAGGACGACTACGCCGACGTCTTCACGGGCGACGACCGCTGGCGCTCCCTGGACACCCCCGAGGGCGCGACCTTCGACTGGGAGGGCGACTCCACCTACGTGCGCAAGCCCCCGTACTTCGAGGGCATGGGCAAGGACCCGGAACCGGTCGAGGACATCTCGGGCGCCCGCGTGCTCGCCAAGCTCGGCGACTCGACGACCACGGACCACATCTCTCCCGCGGGTGCGATCAAGGCCGATTCCCCGGCCGGCCGCTACCTGCGCGAGCACGGCGTGGAGCGCAAGGACTTCAACTCCTACGGCTCCCGCCGCGGCAACCACGAGGTGATGATCCGCGGCACCTTCGCGAACATCCGCATCAAGAACCAGCTGCTCGACGGCGTCGAGGGCGGGTACACGAAGAACTTCCTGACCGGCGAGCAGGAGTTCATCTACGACGCGGCGCAGGCGTACGCCGAGAAGGACATCCCGCTGGTCGTCCTTGCTGGCAAGGAGTACGGCACCGGCTCCTCGCGCGACTGGGCCGCCAAGGGCACGAAGCTCCTGGGCGTCCAGGCCGTCATCGCCGAGAGCTACGAGCGCATCCACCGCTCGAACCTCATCGGCATGGGCGTGCTGCCCCTGCAGTTCCCCGCGGGCGAGACCGCCGAGTCCCTCGGCCTCACCGGCGAGGAGACCTTCGACATCGCAGGGATCACAGCCATCAACGACGGCGCGACCCCGAAGACCGTGAAGGTCACCGCGACCCGCGAGGGCGCCGATCCGATCGAGTTCGACGCGGTCGTGCGCATCGACACCCCCGGCGAGGCGGACTACTTCCGCAACGGCGGCATCCTGCAGTACGTGCTCCGCTCGCTCGTCGAGGCCTGAGCCGCCGCAGTCGCACCCGACGGGCGCGGCGCCGGGCCCCGAGCCTGCGCGCCGCGCCCGTCGCGTGCGTCGGCCCGCCGGATCGCCGGTGGGCCCGTTCGCTGGCCCGTCCGCCCGTCGGCCCGCCGGTCCGTCCGTGCCACGATGGCCAGGATCTATGCCGCTCTGATGCCCAGAACGGCATAGATCCTGGCCATCGTGCATTGCGAGGCCGACGGGGCTCCGTCCTCGCCCGGGATTTCCGTTGCGAGGCCGGGGAGGTCCGGTCATGCTGGTCCGATGGCCGACGAGACGGACATCGCAGGTGACCGGTCGCACGCCGCAGGCTCACCCGAGGAGCTCCGAGAGCTCTTCGACCTCGCAGAACTGGAACCGGTGAGCCTGACGAGATTCGCCCGCGTGCACAGGGGGCGAACGACCGGCGGCGAGTCCGTCGTCGTCAAGGTCACCGATCGCCGAGCCGAGGCGATGGCTCAGTGGACACGTGCCCTCGCGGCGCGGGGCATACCCGTCGTCAGCCCGGTCCGCGGGCCCCTCGAGCACGCGCGGGAGCACTGGGTCGTCTACCCGTTCATCGAGGGCGAGGTCTACGCGGGTCGTTCCGGACAGATCCGCAGTGCGGGCGATCTGCTGGGCAGGCTGCATGCGAGCGACGCACCCACCGCTGGGCTGGGGGAGTACGGGCACCCCGGGACCCGTCGGGCAGAGGTCGACAATGACCTCATGGGGCTGCGCGAGGTGTTCGACGCGAAGCTCGCCCCCGACTCCGCGCGCCAGGCCCGTGCCATCGTCACCACCCTCGCCGAACGATGGTGGTCACGGTCGTGGCCGCTTCTGAAGGAACGCGACGAGGAGCTGCCGCGATGCGGTGTGAGCTCGGACTTCAAAGCCTCCAACCTCGTCTTCGCATCGCGCGGACCCGTCCTCATCGATCCCGACAACGGCGGGGTCGAGCCGCGCCTCTTCGACCTCGCGGAGGCGCTCGTCCTGTTCCACTACGAGTCCCCGGGCGGTCCCGCGCGCATGATGGCGCCGCACGAGTGGCAGACCTTCGTCGCGGCGTATTCTCAGCACGTCTCTCTCACCCCCGCCGAGCGGGAGCTCTGGCCTGCTGCGATCGATCACCTGTGGTGGGAGGAGGGCATCTGGGTGCTCGCGGACAACGACGACGCCGCCTGGGCGGACTCGGTGCAGGGCGGGTACCTGCGCTCCCTCGCGCTGTGGGACGCGGAACGCTACCGGCTGCCGGCCACCGAACAAGGAGAGAGCACATGAAGATCGTCGTCATCGGCGGATCCGGGCACATCGGCACGTTCCTGGTCCCGCGCCTCGTGCGCGCCGGCCGCGAGGTCGTCAGCATGACCCGGTCCGGGCGCACGCGGTACGCGGCGTCCCCCGAGTGGGAGGAGGTCACGCACGTCGCCGTCGACCGCGAGAAGCAGGACGCCGACGGGACCTTCGGACGCACCGTCCTGGCGCAGCAACCGGACGTCGTGATCGACCTGCTCTGCTTCACCATCGAGTCCGCCACCTCGCTCGTGGACGCTCTGCGGGGCGAGGTCGGTCATCTCCTCCACTGCGGCTCGCTCTTCCGCTACGGCCCGACGGTCAAGTACCCCATCCACGAGGGCGGCGGGACCGAGGCGATCGATGAGTACGGCCGCCAGAAGGAGGCCATCGCCCGGATGCTCATCGCCGAGTCCGCCTCGCCGGGCGGCCTCTCGACCACGTCGATCCACCCGGGGCACATCGTGGGCCCGGGCTGGCTGCCCATCAACCCCCTCGGCAACACCGACGTGAGCGCGTGGCACCGCATCTCCTCCGGCACGCCGCTGCGGGTGCCCAGCCAGGGCGGCGACACGATGCACCACGTCCACGCCGACGATGTCGCGCAGCTGTTTCAGCTCGCGGTGGAGAACCGCGAGGCGGCGGCCGGCGAGGACTTCCACGCCGTGGCACCCTCGGCTCTGACCGTCCGCGGCTACGCCGGGATCGCCGGCGGCTGGTTCGGCCGGCCGGGCGAGATCGAGCCGATCTCCTGGGAGCAGTACCGCAGCGAGACCACCGAGGCCTTCGCCCAGCACAGCTGGGACCACCTCCACCGCAGCCACTGCCTCAGCATCGACAAGCCGAGATCCGTGCTCGGCTACGCCCCGGCGTACGAGCCGGAGCAGGCGATCCTCGAGTCCGTGCGCTGGCTGATCGAGCACGGCGAGCTCGAGGTCGCACGGCCGCTCCAGGTGTGAGGCGGGGCTGCCCCTCCCGGTTGGGGGAGGGGCGACCGCGCGTCAGCTCGCGGCGGCCGCGGCGATCCGCTCGATGGCCGCACCGCTCCATCCGGTCATGCCCTGTGCTCCTCGCCCTCGACGATCATCTTCAGCACGGTGGTCGCGGCCATGCCGTTGGGCCAGCCGGCGTAGAACGCGAGCTGCAGCAGGGCCTCCTTGAGCTCCTCGTCGGTGACGCCGTTGCGTCGGGCGTACGCGAGGTGGAACTGCAGCTGGTCGGTCTTGCCCAGCGCCGACAGTGCGGAGATCGTGACCAGGCTGCGGTCGCGCTTCGACAGCGCCTCGCGCTCCCAGACCTCGTCGAAGAGGACCCTGTCGGTGTAGTGGACCATCCCGGGGGCGAAGTCCCCGAAGGCGTCCCTCCCGCCGGTCCAGCCCTGCTGCTCGGTGCTCTCGGCCATGATGTGCTCCTCCACGTCTCAACGGTTCCTCGGTCCGCATCCCATGGAACGCCGAGGATGCGACGGGAGGGAGTCCCGGGCGAAGGGTGTACGTGCAGTGCATCCCTCGTCCCGGCCCGGAGCCGTAGTGTCGGGCACATGGACAACCGGAACGAGGTGCGCGAGTTCCTCATGTCCCGCCGGGCCAGGGTCACCCCTGAGCAGGCGGGGCTCGCCGATTCGGGGAACCGGCGCGTGAGCGGCCTGAGGCGCAACGAGGTCGCGATGCTCGCGGACGTGAGCGTCGAGTACTACGCCAAGATCGAGCGCGGACACCTGGCCGGCGTCTCCGACGGCGTCCTGGACGCGGTCGCCCGCGCGCTGCAGCTGGACGACGCCGAGCGGGAGCACCTGTTCGACCTCGCCCGCATCGCGCACGGGGGCGCGGAGCCCGTGCGGCGTCGCACGCCGAGGTCATGGACGCCGCGGCCGGGCCTCCTCCGGGCCCTCGAGGTCATCACGGACGGCCCGGCGTTCGTCCGCAACGGCCGCATGGACGTCCTCGCCACCAACCCCCTCGGCGCGGCCTTCTACGACCATGTGCTCGACGGCCCCGGGCAGGGCAATCTCGCCCGCTTCAACTTCCTCGACGAGCGCTCCCGGGACTTCTACCCCGACTGGGAGACCGCCGCCGACGTCAGCGTCGCGATCCTCCGCACGGAGGCCGGCCGCGATCCCCGCGACAGGCAGCTCCATGACCTCATCGGGGAGCTCTCCACCCGCTCCGAGGAGTTCAGGACCCGCTGGGGCGCGCACAACGTGCGCCGCCACGGATCGGGCACCAAGAGGTTCCACCACCATCTCGTCGGGGACCTCACCCTCGACTACGAGGGCCTGGAGCTCACCGCCGAGCCGGGTCTCTCGTTCCTCATCTACACGGCGACACCCGGCTCGGAGAGCCAGCAACGACTCGACCTGCTCGCCAGCTGGATCACCGAGGCGCAGGGGAACGACGCCCGGATCCGCGAGGCGGGCGCGGGGATCGACGGACGCACAGGTGACCGGCCGGGGCGCTGACCCCGGCGCCGTCGTCACCGCGGCGGCGCGACCCCCACGGGAAGGTCCTCGCCCTCGCGGGCGGTGAGCACGATCGGCTCGCCGTCGGTGACCTGCAGGGTGTGCTCCGCGTGCGCGCCGCGCGAGCCGTCGTCGGACATGACCGACCACCCGTCCCGGTCCGTGATGTGCACGGCGTCGGTCGAGTGCATGAGGAACGGCTCGACCGTGAGCAGCATGCCCGCCTCGAGCACCGGTCCCGTCCCGGCCGTGCCGTGGTTCGGGATGAAGGGCGCCTCGTGCATCGTGCGTCCCACGCCGTGCCCGCCGAACTCGTGGTTGATCACGCGGCCCAGGCGCTGAGCGGCGTCCTCGACGGCGCGGCCGATGTCGCCCACGTGCGCGCCCGCGCGGACCTCCGCGATGCCGGCCCACATGGTCGTCTCGACGTCGGCGACGAGGGCGAGATCCGCCGGCTCGGCGGCGCTCTGCGGCCCGACCACGAAGGACAGCGCCGAATCCGCGACCCAGCCCTCGAGCTCCACCGCGAAGTCCAGGGAGAGCAGATCACCGGCCCCGAGCACGCGCTCGTACGGCCTGCCGTGCAGCACGGTGTCGTTGACCGAGGTGCACATGACCCGCCCGAAGGGGTAGGCGCCGAACCGAGGATGGTAGTCGAGGTAGCAGCTGGTCGCGCCCGCCTCTCGGATCATCCGATGCGCCTCGGCGTCGATGTCCAGCAGGGAGTCGCCGGCGGCCACGGTCTCGCGCAGGTGCGAGAGGACGCCGGCGACGAACCGTCCGGCGGGGGCGGCCTCGGCGGTCGTGGGCCGCTCCGGTGCGGGGCGCTGGCGGCGACGGCGCAGGATCATCGGCGGCGTGCCTCCTCGTCGGCCGACGGCGTCGGGCTCGTCGCGCCGGCGACCACGTGCACGTCGGCGGCGGACGGCGCGAGGTCGGTCCACGAGAAGCAGGTCGAGACGATCGCGGTGACGGCCGCGGTGAACAGCGCGGCGCCGGTCATGTGGAGGCCGACGAGCACCTCGGGCAGTCCGGTGAAGTACTGCGTATAGCCGATGACGGCCTGCAGGACAGTGACCGCGACGACGAGCCAGGCGGTGCGACGGGGACGGCGCGGGGCCTTCATGAGGTGCAGGCACAGCACCAGGCCGACGAGCAGGCCGCAGAACAGCATCACCGAGTCCGCGTGCAGCCAGGAGACGGTGCGCGGGTCCAGGCCCAGTCGCAGTGTGGCGTCGATGTCGCCCGAGTGCGGCCCGGAGTTGGTGGTGAGGGTCCCCAGGAACAGCACCGCGGCGGCGACGACGGCCATCACCGCGGAGAGCGCGACGAGCGGGGTCGGCACCACGCGGCGCAGACGCCCGTCGCCGTCGTGGACCCGGACCACGAGGATCGCCGAGACCACCACCAGGGCGATCGAGATGAGGAAGTGCGGGGCGACGGCGATCGGGTGCAGGTCGAGCTTCACGACGGCCATCCCGACGATGGCCTGCGCCGCGGTGCCGACGAGCGGAAGGATCGAGAGCACGATGAAGGAGGTGCCCTTCCGGCGCAGCCACAGCAGCGCGACCACGAGCAGCGCGATCGCGAAGATGCCGAGCACCCCGGTGAGCGTGCGGTTGCCGAACTCGATGAAGGGGCGGATGCCCATGTCGGGGGAGTAGCGGGGAGTGAACTGGCCGGGCTCGCAGCTGGGCCACGTGGTGCACCCCAGGCCCGACTTCGTCAGCCGCACCACGCCGCCGGTGACGATGATGCCCATCTGGCAGATGAGGTTCCCCCAGAAGATCACCTGCACGAGTCGGCGCTTCCACGGGGCGAGGGCGGCCAGGGCGGGGGAGACGGTGCCCGGGAGGGCGGAGCCGGGCGCGGCGGGGGCGGTGGTCATGGGGCGGTCCTCGCGAGTGGGAACGGACGACGGGACGATGTGGGCGCGGTGGGCGCAGGCGGGATCCGCGCCGGGGCGCGGGTGCTCGAGCGGGCGCTCACGCGGAGGTCCAGCGGAACCAGCGGGCCACGGCGAGGGACGCCGCGATCGCCCAGACCACGAGCACCACGAGCGAGCCGACGGGGAAGTGCCCGCCCGCGAGGACCGCGCGCAGCAGCTCGCCGAGCGCCCCGGAGGGCAGCAGGTCGACGAGGCCGCCGAGCATCCGCGGGTAGGCGGCCGAGGGGATCGCGACGCCTCCCACGGCCACGAACAGCACGAACAGGACGTTGGAGACGGCGAGGACGGCCTCGGTGCGCAGTGTGCCGGCGACCAGCAGGCCGAGCGCCCCGAAGGCGATGGTGCCCACGAGCCAGATCGGCACGACCTCGAGCAGGCCGACCGCGTGCGGCCTCCATCCCAGGATCAGCGCGATCACGCCCTGCACCACGACCTGCAGCACGTGCACGCAGAGCGTCGCGAGAATCTTCCCGGCGAGGTAGCCGTCCCGGCCCAGCGGCGTGGTCGCGATCCAGCGCAGCACGCCGCCGCGCCGGTCGAAGCCGGTCTGAATGGCCTGCGAGGTGAAGGAGGTGGAGATCAGGGCGGTCGCCGCGGTCGCGGCGACCGCGGTGTCGATCGAGGCGAGGCCCTCGACGCGGCCGACGGGCACGAAGCGCAGCGCGAGCAGCACGAGCGCCGGCATGAGGATCGCGACCATGAGCTGTTCGCCGTTGGTCAGCAGGATGCGCGCCTCGAGCACGGCGTGGGCGAGGATGCGGCGAGCCCTCGGCGCGGGCGCGGCGCGGTGCTCGGCGGCGGACGCTGTGGTCATCGGACGTGCTCCTGCGCTCATCGGGCGTGCTCCTGCGCGTCCCGCTCGTCGATGAGGTCCAGCAGGACGCTCTCGAGGTCGGCGGCGCCGCCCGTGGTGATCTCGAGATCGGCGCCGTGGCGTGCGGCCGTCTCGCGCAGGTCCTTCGCGAGGACGCCCGCCACGGAGGGGTCGACGCCGCGGGCGCGGGCGCTGAGCGTGAGCGTCGCGTCGGGGGCGCGGTGGGCGGCGATCACCTCGTCGACGGTCCCGGCGGCGACGGTGCGTCCGCCCGAGATGACGACGACCTGATCGGCGAGCCCCTCGACGTCGTCCATGAGATGCGTGGTGAGGACGACGGCGGTGCCGGTGCGGGCGAGCGCCCTGATCAGGTCGCGCACGGTGCGGCGGATCGCCGGGTCCATGCCGGCCGTCGGCTCGTCGAGGAACACCAGCTCGGGGCGACCGACGATCGCGAGCGCCAGGGCCAGGCGCTGACGCTGCCCGCCCGAGAGTCGCCGCACGAGCGTGCCGCCGAACTCGGTGATGCCCAGGTGCTCGGCGACCTCGTCGACAGCGAGCGGGTCGGCGTAGAGCTCCGCGCCGTAGCGCAGCAGCTGCAGGGCGGTCGCACCGGAGGCGAGCCCGCCGTCCTGGATCATCACTCCCACCCGCGCCCGGAGCTCGGCGCCCGCGCGCCACGGGTCCTCGCCGAGCACGCGCACGGTGCCGGCGTCGGGCTGCAGCAGGCCGGTCGCGCAGCCGATGGTGGTGGTCTTGCCGGCGCCGTTGGGGCCCAGCAGGGCGGTGACCTCGCCGCGATGCGCGCAGAACTCGACGCCGTCCAGGGCGCGCACGGAGCCGAAGCTGCGCGTGAGGCCCTGTGCCTCGAGAGCGGGGGAGTGGTCGTTCATGACGCCGACCATGCTAGGCCCCCGCTCCCGGGAGGTCCCTGCACCTGTGACCCGGCTCCATCCCACGCGCCTACCTCGACGCACGGGATCGCCCCGGGAGGATCAGCGACCGGTCACGTGCAGGGGCGTGTGCGCGGGGTCGACGACCTCGTCGGCCTTCGGGGGCAGCGGCGCGGTGCCGCCGGGTCCCCAGGTGTCGGTGTCGAAGCGGTCGCGGTCGTGGGCCTCGAGGAAGATCGAGGTGTCCGGTCCCAGCGGCACGATCTGCGTGGGGTTCAGATCGGTCTGCACCACGTAGTAGTGCTCCTTGATGTGCTGGAAGTCGATCGTGTCGCCGAAGCCCGGCGTCCGGAAGAGGTCCTTCGTGTAGTTCCAGAGATTGGGCATGCTCGCGAGCGGCTGACGGTTCGCCTTGAAGTGCGAGTGGTAGACGGGGTCGAAGCGCACCAGGGTCGGGAACAGGCGCACGTCGGCCTCGGTGATCGAGGGGCCCATGAGGTAGCGCGAGCGGGAGAGGCGGTCCTCGAGCACGTCGAGGCTCTCCCAGAGGTCCGTGTACGCCTTCTCGTAGGTCTCCTGGGAGCCGGCGAACCCCGTCTTGTACACGCCGTTGTTCACGTGGTGCAGCACCCAGTGGTTGAGCTCGTCGATCTCCGCGCGCTGCGCCTCGGGGTAGAGGTCGGGCGCGCCCTCGCGGTGGAAGTCCGTCCACTGGGTCGCGAAGTCCAGCGTGATCCGGTGGAAGTCGTTGGTGACCACGCCGCCGGTGGGGATGTCCACCATCGCGGGCACGGTGATGCCGCGCGGGTAGTCGGGGTACCGGGCGAAGTAGGCCTGCTGGAGGCGCTCGATGCCCAGCACCGGATCCTTGCCGCCCGGGTCGAGGTCGAAGGTCCACGAGCGCTTGTCGTGCGTGGGGCCGGCGATCGCCATCGAGATCGCGTCCTCCAGCCCCAGCAGGCGGCGCGAGATGATCGTGCGGTTGGCCCAGGGGCAGGCGCGCGAGACGGCGAGGCGGTAGCGGCCCGCCTCGACGGGCCACGGGCTCGACCCGTCGGACGTGATGCGGTCGGGGATGTAGTTCATGTCGCGATCGAAGGCCTCGCCCGCGTGGACGTACGAGCCGGTCTGGTCGTTCGGGTCCTTCTCCATCTCCATGTCTCCTCCTCCGTGACGGTCCAGGGCATCTCCCGGACACCGACCATGATAGTTGAAGGATGAACTATGTGCACGGGTGGATCGCGGCGACGCCGGGATCGGGGACCCGGCGCCGATCGGCGGGCGCGCCGCCGAGCCGCCGACCTGCGGTGAGCCTTCCCTAACGTGGGCAGACGCACGTCGGCCTCTCGGTTCCCCCTGCCTTTTCGCAACGTTCGGGTTGTAAAATCGGGCATGTCGGCGTCGCCCGCGTCGACCCCGCAAGGGAAGGAGGGCATCCGATGGCAGCGCACGCAGCGGCGCAGCAGCGCGACTCCGCCGCGCCGCACGGAACTCGAGAACAGCCCGAGAGCCAGGGTCCGCCCGAGCAGCAGGACCAGGCCGGGAACCAGGTCCAGGCCGGGCACCACGACGAGACCGAGCAGCAGGATCGGACCGAGCACCGGGACACCCGCGATCGGCTCATCGATGCGATCTCCGCCCACGGCCCGATCTCGGCCCGAGCCCTCGCCGAGATGTTCGGCCTCACCAGCGCCGCGGTCCGACGGCACCTCTCCGCCCTCGAGGCCGACGGCGTGATCGAGGAGCACGACGTCCCCGTGCACCAGCGCGGGCGCGGGCGCCCCTCGAAGAGCTTCGTGCTCTCGGCCTCCGCCCACGAGGACCTCGGCAGCGAGTACGACGACCTGGCGATGCTCGCGCTCGACGAGCTCGCCCGCCGCGGCGGGGGAGAGGCGCTCACGCACCTCGCCTGCGCACGCGTCGCCCCCTGGGAGGAGGACCTCTCCGCCCGGGTCGGCGAGCTCGAGGAGGCGGGCGAGGAGGTCTCGCGTGCACGCCGCGTCGAGATCCTCGCCGACATCCTCACCGAGCGCGGCTACGCCGCCACGGTGCGCCCCGTGACCGTGACCATCCCGGCCTCCGGGGGGTCCGGCAGGCCGCGTACGGTGGAGACGGCACAGCTGGTCCAGGGCCACTGCCCGATCCAGGACGTCGCGGCCCGCCACCCCGAGCTGTGCGAGGCGGAGACCACGGCCATCGGCCGGATGGCGGGAGCGCCCGTCCAGAGGCTCGCGACACTTGCAGGCGGCGCCCACGCCTGCACGACCCACATTCCGCTCACGGAGGGAAACACACCACGATGACGAGTGCACCCGAGCAGCAGATGAGCCAGGACGAGATCATCTCGTCCATCGGCAATTACGCCTTCGGCTGGCACGACGAGGACGCCGCCGGCGCCTCGGCCCGCCGCGGGCTGAACGAGGAGGTCGTGCGCGACATCTCCGCGAAGAAGAGCGAGCCCGAGTGGATGCTCGAGCGCCGCCTGAAGGGTCTGCGCCTGTTCGACAAGAAGCCGATGCCCCAGTGGGGCGCCGACCTCTCCGGGATCGACTTCGAGAACATCAAGTACTTCGTCCGCTCGACGGAGAAGCAGGCCGCGAGCTGGGACGACCTCCCGGACGACATCAAGGAGACCTACGACCGCCTGGGCATCCCCGAGGCCGAGAAGCAGCGCCTCGTGGCCGGCGTCGCCGCCCAGTACGAGTCCGAGGTCGTCTACCACCAGATCCGCGAGGACCTCGAGGCCCAGGGCGTCATCTTCATGGACACCGACACGGGCCTGAAGGAGCACCCCGAGCTGTTCGAGGAGTACTTCGGCACGGTCATCCCGGCCGGCGACAACAAGTTCTCCGCCCTGAACACCGCGGTGTGGTCCGGCGGCTCCTTCGTGTACGTCCCGCCGGGCGTGCACGTGGAGATCCCGCTGCAGGCCTACTTCCGGATCAACACCGAGAACATGGGCCAGTTCGAGCGCACCCTGATCATCGCCGACGAGGGCTCGTACGTGCACTACGTCGAGGGCTGCACCGCGCCGATCTACCAGACCGACTCGCTGCACAGCGCCGTCGTCGAGATCGTCGTGAAGAAGAACGCCCGCGTGCGCTACACGACCATCCAGAACTGGTCGAACAACGTGTACAACCTCGTCACCAAGCGCACCACCGTCGAAGAGGGCGGGACCATGGAGTGGGTCGACGGCAACATCGGCTCCAAGGTCACCATGAAGTACCCCGCGGTGTGGCTGATGGGCGAGCACGCCCGCGGCGAGACCCTGTCGATCGCCTTCGCCGGCGAGAACCAGCACCAGGACACCGGCTCGAAGATGGTGCACATGGCGCCGCACACCTCGAGCTCGATCGTCTCGAAGTCGGTCTCCCGCGGCGGCGGCCGCTCGAGCTACCGCGGGCTCGTGCAGGTCATGCCGGGCGCCGAGCACAGCGCCTCGACCGTGCTGTGCGACGCGCTGCTGGTGGACACGATCTCCCGCACCGACACCTACCCCTACGTCGACGTGCGCGTGGACGACGTCCAGATGGGCCACGAGGCCACGGTCTCGAAGGTCTCCGAGGAGCAGCTCTTCTACCTGATGAGCCGCGGCATGGAGGAGACCGAGGCGATGGCCATGATCGTGCGCGGGTTCATCGAGCCCATCGCGCGCGAGCTGCCCATGGAGTACGCGCTCGAGCTGAACCGCCTGATCGAACTGCAGATGGAAGGAGCCGTCGGCTGATGACGACGACCGATGTGAAGGGCCCCGAGAGCACAGGGGACGAGCAGGCCAACGAGGCGGTCGGCGGCGCCGCGGGCGCCGCCCCCGTCGCCGCTCAGGACGTGCTCGTCGAGGACGAGGACCGCGGCGAGGCCGGACGCGCCGTCCGCGCGGAGCTCGAGGACGAGGGCATCGCACTGCCCGGCTCCCCGGCCTCCGGGGAGGACTCGCACGCCACCCGCGCGAACCGCGTGCGCTCCTTCGAGGTCGCGGACTTCTCCCGGCCGACGTCCAAGGACGAGGAATGGCGCTTCACGCCGCTGCGCGTGCTCTCCCCGCTGTTCGAGGACCTGCCCACCGAGGACCTCGAGGGAGATCCGGCCGTCGGCTACGAGGTCAGCGTCCCCGAGGGCGCCCCCGAGGCCTCGACGCTCGCCCCGGGGCAGAGCCCGCGGGGCACCGCGCTCGTGCCCGAGGACATCGTCTCCGCGGTGGCCTCGGCCCGCACCGAGCAGGCGCTGCACCTGCGCGCGCCCCGCGGCGCCGAGCTCGCCGATCCGTTCCGCGTGGCGATCACCGGGCGCGGCGCCGAGCGCCGCGGCAACGCCCACGTGGTCCTGGAGACCGAGGAGTCCTCGGTCGCGACCTTCGTGCTGGACCACACGGGCAGCGCGCGGTTCGCCGAGAACGTCGAGATGATCGTCGGCGACAACTCGCAGATGACCGTGATCTCGCTGCAGAACTGGGAGGACGATGCGCTGCACATCTCCGCCCACCACTCGCGGCTGGGACGCGATGCGCGTCTGAAGCACATCGTCGTGACCCTCGGCGGCCGCGCGGTGCGCATCAACGCGATCGGCGAGTTCAGCGCCCCCGGCTCGGAGCTCGAGAAGCTGGGCCTGTACTTCTCCGACGAGGGCCAGTTCCTCGAGCACCGCATCTTCGTGGACCACGCGGCCCCGAAGTGCACCTCGAACTCGGCCTACAAGGGCGCGCTGCAGGGCAAGGGCGCGCGCTCGGTCTGGGTGGGCGACGTGCTCATCCGCAAGGAGGCCGAGGGCACCAGCACCTACGAGCTGAACCGCAACCTCGTGCTCACCGAGGGCGCCCGCGCCGACTCGGTGCCGAACCTCGAGATCGAGACCGGGGAGATCGAGGGTGCCGGCCATGCCGCCGCCACCGGTCGCTTCGACGACGAGCAGCTGTTCTACCTGCGCGCCCGCGGCATCCCCGAGCTCGAGGCCCGCAGGCTCGTCGTGCGCGGCTTCTTCGCCGAGCTCATCCAGCAGATCGACGTCCCCGAGATCCGCGAGGCCCTCACCGACTCGATCGAGGCGGAGCTGCAGCGGAGCATGAACTGATGAGCGACTCCTTCGTCCCCGTCGCGCGCCTGACGGACCTCGCCCCCGGCGAGGCCCTGGGCCTCGAGGTCTCCGGCCTCGAGATCGCCCTGGTGCGCGACGAGGACGGGGGAGTGCACGCCCTCGCGGACATCTGCTCCCACGACGACGTCGCGCTGTCCGACGGCGACGTCGAGGGGTGCACGCTGGAGTGCTGGAAGCACGGGAGCCAGTTCGACCTGGTGACCGGACGCCCCCTCCAGCTGCCCGCCGTCCGTCCCGTCCCCGTCTATCCCGTCCGCGTCGACGCGGACGGCCAGATCGCCGTCGACCCCGAGCATGCGCTCACAGGGTCCGCGGGCTGAGCGGCCGTCCTCCCGACGCACCGAACGTCCTGTCACTTCCGAAGGAGACCACCCACCATGTCGATCCTCGAGATCCGCGATCTGCACGCCACCGTCGAGACCCCTGAGGGCACCAAGGAGATCCTCAAGGGCGTCGACCTCACCATCCGCAGCGGCGAGACCCACGCGATCATGGGCCCCAACGGCTCGGGCAAGTCCACGCTCGCCTACTCCATCGCCGGCCACCCCAAGTACGAGATCACCTCGGGCACCGTGACGCTCGACGGCGAGGACGTCCTCGCGATGAGCGTCGACGAGCGCGCCCGCGCCGGCCTGTTCCTGGCCATGCAGTACCCGGTCGAGGTCCCCGGCGTCACCGTCTCGAACTTCCTGCGCACCGCCAAGACCGCGATCGACGGCGAGGCCCCGGCCCTGCGCACCTGGGTCAAGGACGTGCGCGGCGCGATGGACAACCTGAAGATGGATCCGGTCTTCGCCGAGCGCAACGTCAACGAGGGCTTCTCCGGCGGCGAGAAGAAGCGCCACGAGATCCTCCAGATGGAGCTGCTGAAGCCGTCCATGGCGATCCTCGACGAGACCGACTCCGGCCTCGACGTCGACGCCCTGCGCGTGGTCTCCGAGGGCGTGAACCGCGCCAAGGACACCACCGACGTGGGCATCATGCTGATCACCCACTACACGCGCATCCTCAACTACATCAAGCCCGGCTTCGTGCACGTGTTCGTGAACGGCCAGGTCGCCGAGCAGGGCGGCCCCGAGCTCGCCGAGCGCCTCGAGGCCGAGGGCTACGAGCGCTTCCTCACGGGTGCCAAGTGACCGCCCCGGCGAACGACGGAGCGGACGCCCAGGTGCCGGCCGACGGCGCGGTCTCGGGTGACGGCACAGCTCCGGCCGACGGCACAGCCCCGGCCGACGGCACGGCCGCATCGGACGGCGCCGCCGCGACGGAGGGCGAGCCCTCGACCTTCGTGAGCGAGGAGGAGGTGCGGGAGTCCCTCAAGGACGTCATCGACCCCGAGCTCGGGATCAACGTCGTGGACCTCGGCCTCGTCTACGGCATCACCGTGGACCAGGGCAACGCCGTGGTCGACATGACGCTGACCTCCGCCGCGTGCCCCCTCACCGACGTGCTCGAGGAGCAGACCTTCGCGGCGCTCGACCCCATCTGCGAGACGCACCGGATCAACTGGGTCTGGATGCCGCCGTGGGGCATGGAGATGATCACCGAGGACGGCCGCGAGCAGCTGAGGGCCATCGGCTTCAACCTCTGACCCGCGGCCGACGTCCGGGATCCGCACCAGCGAGGCCACTCGTGCGACTGCGCACGGGTGGCCTCGCTGCGTATCGGGGACCTGGCCGAGGGTCGGCGCGGCCTCGCCGAGAGCCGGGCACCGAACAGTGCTGCGCAGCTGTCGTCATGGAGCCGCATAACGACGATTGCGCAGCACTGTTCGTGGTTCCGGGCCGGTGGGGGTGGCGGCCGGCGGCCCCGTTCTCAGCCCAGCACGACGGCGGGCTCGACCGCGTCGATCCCGTGGGCCTCGCCGACGCCGGTGTTGGTGAGCGTCCCGGCGTGCGCGTTCAGCCCCTTGGCGAGCGCGGCGTCCGCCCGCAGCGCGTCGCGCCATCCGGAGCCGGCGATCCGCATCACGTAGGGGAGCGTCGCGTGCGTGAGCGCCGCGGTCGCGGTGACGGGCACGCTCCCGGGCATGTTCGCCACGCAGTAGAAGTTCGTGTCGTGCACGCGGAACGTGGGCGCGTCGTGGGTGGTGGCGTGGGAGCCCTCGAAGCAGCCGCCCTGGTCGATCGCGACGTCCACGAGCACCGAGCCCGGCTTCATCGTGCTCACCATCTCGTCGGTCACGAGCTTGGGGGCGCGCTTGCCCGGGATCAGCACGGAGCCGATCACCACGTCGGCCTGCCGGATCATCTCGGAGAGGTCCAGGCGCGTGGAGTAGCGGGTGAGGATGGCGCCGGAGTGGACCGTCGCGATCTCCTGGAGCCGCCCGAGGTTCACGTCCATCACGGTGACGTCGGCATGGAGGCCGTTCGCCATCACCGCGGCCTGCTCGCCCACGACGCCGCCGCCGATCACGAGCACCTTCGCCTCGCCGGTGCCGGGAACGCCGCCCATCAGCACCCCCGAGCCGCCCAGCGGCTTCATGAGGTGGTAGGCCGCGACCTGGGTCGCGAGCCGTCCGGCGATCGCGCTCATCGGCGCGAGCAGCGGCAGCGAGCGATCGGCCCTCTGCACCGTCTCGTACGCGATGGCCGTGGTCCCGGAGTCCAGGACCGCGCGGGTGAGGGCCTCGTCGGCCGCGAGGTGGAGGTAGGTGAACAGGATCTGCCCCTCGCGCAGCAGCGACTGCTCGCTCGGGAGGGGCTCCTTGACCTTGACGATCATCTCGGCGCCGCCCCACACGTCGGCGGCGTCGGGCACGATCCTCGCGCCGGCCTCTGCGAAGTCCTCATCGCGCACGCCCGCTCCGAGGCCCGCCGAGGCCTCCACGAGCACCTCGTGCCCGGCGTGGGTGAGCTCGTGGACGCCGGCGGCGGTCAGCCCCACCCGGTACTCGTTGTTCTTGATCTCGCGGGGGACCCCGATGATCATGCTCGCTCCTTCGACGACGTGATCTGCGGCCCGCGGGACTCGGCCCGCGGGCCGGAGGACCTCGATGTCCTCCTCACCACATCACAGCACACGGGAGCGGTATTCGTGGGCGTCCTCGGCCGGTGACGAACTAGGGTGGACCGGGCCCCGGAGCGGGGTCCCGTCCACTGCGCGAGGAGCCCTTCCGTGATCACCGTCTCCGACCTCGAGGTCCGCATGGGAGCGCGGCTGCTCATGAGCGGAGTGTCCTTCCAGGTGACCGCGGGCGACCGCATCGGTCTCGTCGGCCGCAACGGCGCCGGCAAGACCACCCTCACCAAGGTCCTCTCCGGCACCCTGCAGCCCACCGAGGGACGCGTCGAGGTGAGCGGGGAGCTCGGCTACCTGCCCCAGGACACCCACACCGGCGACCCCGAGCAGCTGGTGATCGCCCGCATCCTCTCCGCCCGCGGCCTCGACGACATCATGCAGCGCCTCCACCGGGCCGAGCTCGACATGGCCGACATGACCATCTCCGACGCCAAGCGCGAGAAGGCCATGGACCGCTACGCGCGGATCGACGCCGAGCTCACCTCCCGCGGCGGATACGCCGCGGAGTCCGAGGCCCGCCGGATGGCGGCGAACCTGGGGCTCCCGGACCGCCTGCTCGAACAGGGCCTCGGCACGCTCTCGGGCGGCCAGCGCCGCCGCGTCGAGCTCGCCAGGATCCTGTTCTCCCAGGCGGACACGATGATCCTCGACGAGCCGACGAACCACCTCGACGCCGACTCGATCATCTGGCTGCGCGACTACCTCATGACCTTTAAGGGCGGGCTGATCGTCATCAGCCACGACGTCCAGCTCGTCGAGCAGGTCGTGAACAAGGTGTTCTACCTCGACGCCAACCGCGGCGCGATCGACATCTACAACATGGGCTGGAAGCTCTACCTGCGCCAGCGCGAGGACGACGAGAAGCGGCGTCGGCGCGAGCGGCAGAACGCGGAGAAGAAGGCCACCCAGCTCACCGCCCAGGCGGAGAAGATGCGCGCGAAGGCCACCAAGGCCGTCGCCGCCCAGAACATGCTCCGCCGCGCCGAGCGCATGCTCGACGGCGTCGAGGGCGAGCGCCAGCAGGACCGCGTCGCCTCCCTGCGCTTCCCCAAGCCGGCCTCCTGCGGGAAGACCCCGCTGATGGCGGAGGACCTCTCGAAGTCCTACGGGAGCCTGGAGATCTTCACCGGCGTGGACCTCGCGATCGACCGCGGCAGCCGCGTCGTCGTCCTGGGTCTGAACGGTGCGGGCAAGACCACGCTGCTGCGGGTGCTCGCCGGCGTCGACGAGTCCGACACCGGCCGCATCATCCCCGGCCACGGCCTGCGCGTGGGCTACTACGCGCAGGAGCACGAGACCCTCGACCCCGACCGCACGGTGCTCGAGAACATGATGACGGCCGCCATCGAGCTCCCCGAGGTCGAGGCCCGCAAGATCCTCGGCTCGTTCCTGTTCAGCGGGGACGACGTGCACAAGCCCGCAGGGGTGCTCTCGGGAGGGGAGAAGACCCGGCTGGCCCTGGCCACGCTCGTGGTCTCGAGCGCGAACGTGCTGCTCCTGGACGAGCCGACGAACAACCTCGACCCCGCGAGCCGCGAGGAGATCCTCGGTGCGCTCGCGGCCTTCGAGGGCGCCGTGATCCTGGTCTCCCACGACCCGGGCGCCGTCCGGGCGCTCTCGCCCGAGCGCGTGCTGGTCATGCCCGACGCGGTCGAGGACCTCTGGAACCAGAGCTACGAGGAGCTCATCGAGCTCGCCTGACAGCAGAACACGGCTGTATCGGACGACATCGCGCATTTCGTGCGTGATGGGGCTAGACTCGCGGCCATGTTCGTCCTCACCGTCGACCAGCACGACAGCCGGCGCACCACCGATCGCGTGCCCGAGCTGATCGAGGCGCTGCACGACGTCCCCCTCCGTCTGCGTCCCGAGCGGACGGCGGGCGACGAGGTGCAGATGCTCGCCGACTCGGCCGATGCGGTCCTCGCGTGCGTGCTGCGCATGCTCGAGCTCGGCGGCTGGAGCGTGGGGGTGGGCATCGGACCCGTCGAGCTCCCGCTGCCGGCCTCCGTGCGCGAGGGGCGCGGGGACGCCTTCATCGCCGCCCGCCGCGCGGTCGAGAGCGCCCGCCGCACCAGCTCGATCCCCGTCAGCGTGCGCACCGCCGACCCTCGCCAGCGGGAGCAGACCGAGGAGCTGCAGGCGCTGCTGCGCCTGGTCGGACGCGAGGTCACCTCCCGCAAGCCCGGGCAGTGGCGCGTGGTCCACGCGATGCTCGAGGATCCGTCGGCCACGCAGGCGCAGATCGCCGAGCGTCTCGAGGTGACCCAGCAGACCGTCTCGCGCGCCTTCACCACGAGCGGCTGGCGCGAGGAGCAGGCCGTGCACCCTCTCGTGCGGCGCCTGCTCGCGATGCTCGACCTCACCTCGGACCGCTCGATGGACCGCCCGGGCTCGGGCCGTCCGGGCCATCTGCCATGATCCAGGACATGCTCACCCACCTTCCCGAGCTCGCGGTGATCGTGCTCGCCCTGCTGCTCGCCTCGCTCGGCGGGTGGCCGCTGTCCTCGTTCGTGCTGCGCCTGTCGCGCTCGCCCCGACGCGCCCGTCCGACCGCGCAGCGGCGCGGCGGGGTCCCCGTCCTCGAGGCGCCCGCGCATCCGGCGAAGGACTGGAGCACCCCGGAGCTGCTGCGCGGAGGGCTGTGGATCGGACTGCTCGAGAGGATCGCGGTGACCGCCTGCGTGCTCGCCGACCACCCCGAGATGATCGCGGTCGTCGTCGCGCTCAAGGGCCTCGGCCGCTACCCCGAGCTGCGCGCCCACGAGGGCGCGTCCGAGCGCTTCCTCGTGGGCACCTTTGCCTCGCTGCTGTGGGCGGTCGCGATCGGCGCGATCGGCCTCGCCCTGCTGCGCACGCTCGCCTGACGGGGCGGCGCGGGGTCGGACGATGCGAGCTTCGCTACGTCGGGGCGTCCGCGAGCGGCCCGGGGGAGCGGCGGATGCGGCTCCAGGCGGTAAAGTGGGCGAGCCTGCGGCGTGACCTCGATCGCGCCGCATGCGCACCGCAAGGCGCGAGAGCGCACACCGGGCGAGACGCCCGTCGACTCCCGAGGAGACCCATGGCGACGACCAACGACCTCAAGAACGGCATCGTGCTGAACCTGGACAACCAGCTCTGGCAGGTCGTCGAGTTCCAGCACGTGAAGCCGGGCAAGGGGCCCGCCTTCGTGCGCACCAAGATCAAGAACGTGCTGTCGGGCAAGACGGTCGACAAGACCTTCAACGCCGGCGTGAAGGTGGAGACCGCGACGGTCGACAAGCGCGACATGCAGTACTCCTACCTCGACGGCGACCTCTACGTCTTCATGGACACCTCCACCTGGGAGCAGACCAACGTCCCCGGCGACATCGTCGGCGATGCCAAGGACTTCCTGCTCGAGGGCGCCGACGTCGTGATCGCGTTCCACGACGAGAAGGTGCTCTACGTCGAGCTGCCCGCGAGCGTCGTCCTGGAGATCACGCACACCGAGCCCGGCCTGCAGGGCGACCGCTCCTCCGGCGGGACCAAGCCCGCCACCCTCGAGACCGGCCGCGAGATCCAGGTGCCGCTGTTCCTCGAGCAGGGCACCAAGGTCAAGGTCGACACCCGCTCCGGCGACTACCTCGGGCGCGCCTGACGTGCAGGATCCGCTGAGCCTTCCCCTGCCCGGTCGCGAGGGCGAGGAGGTCGAGCTGCTGGAGACGCATCCCGCGAACCCCAAGCGCCTGACCTCCCGCTCCCGCGAGCGGGTGCGGGCGATCGACGTCGTCTTCGAGGCCGACGCCCGCGAGCGCGATCTGAGCGACGTGCTCGCCGAGCGGCGGGTGCGCACGGCGGCGCAGACCGCTCTTCCCGAGCGCTCCGCGCACCTGGTCGAGCTCGTCGCCGAGCATCGCGACGAGATCGACGAGCAGCTCTCCACCCACAGCCGCGACTGGCCCCTGCACCGCATGCCCGCCGTGGACCGCGCGATTCTGCGCACCGGAGCCGCCGAGATCCTCCACGACACCCCGGCCGACGGCGTCGGCCCCGTGATCGGCGAGTACGCGACGATCGCGCGCGAGCTGTCCACCGAGGACTCCCCGCGCTTCGTCAACGGCCTCCTGCAGCGCATCGGCGAGATGCGCGACCTGCTGGGCTGAGCGCCCGCCGCCGGCGGCCGTCCGCCGTCCGACAGCCGCTGCGCTGAGACCTCCGCTACAGCTCCCGCCACCACCTGAGACGGCGCGCGGGAGCGCGCGCCCCGCGCGCTACGATCAACAGCGATCGCACCGATCCACCACCCTTTAACCTCGCGTCCCGTGAGACGCGGAAGGGAGAAGATCATGACCGCAGATCGACCGGGCCCCGTTGCGCCCGGGGGCGAGAAGACCGTCCTCTCGGAGGACGACATCTCCCGCTCCCTCACGCGCATCGCCCACGAGATCATCGAGACCGGCCACGGGGCCGACGACCTCGTGCTGCTGGGCATCCCGCATCGCGGCGTCCCCCTCGCGCGGCGCATCGCCGCCACCATCGCCGAGGCCGAGGGCGCCGGGCGCGACCCGGACTCCCTGGCCGGTTCCCTGGACATCACCCTGTACCGGGACGACCTGCGCCGCAGCCCCGCACGGCTGCCGCACCCCACGCACATCCCCTCCGGCGGGATCGACGGGAAGGTCGTCGTCCTCGTCGACGACGTCCTCTACTCCGGGCGCACCGTGCGCGCCGCCCTCGACGCGCTCTCCGCGATCGGCCGGCCCGCCGTCGTGCGCCTCGCGGTCCTCGTGGACCGCGGCCACCGCGAGCTGCCGATCCGCGCCGACCACGTCGGCAAGAACCTCCCCACCTCGCGCAGCGAGCGCGTGGGCGTGCTGCTCACCGAGACCGACGGCGAGGACGCGGTGAGGATCTCCCGCCCCGACGCCCCCGAGGACGAGGAGGCACGGCGATGAAGCACCTGACCGGCATCGGCGACCTGGACCGCGCCTCTGCGATCGAGCTGCTGGACACCTCGACCCGCATGGTCGCCACGCAGGAGCGGCAGATGCGCAAGCTGCCCACCCTCGTCGGCACCACCGTGGTGAACCTCTTCATGGAGGACTCCACGCGCACCCGCATCAGCTTCGAGGCCGCCGCCAAGCGCCTCTCGGCCGACGTCATCAACTTCTCCGCCAAGGGATCGAGCATCTCCAAGGGGGAGTCGCTCAAGGACACCGCGCTGACCCTGCGCGCGATGGGGGCCGACGCCGTCGTGGTGCGCGCCCCCGCCTCGGGCGCGGCCCACAAGCTCGCGCACTCCGGCTGGATCGACGTCCCGATCGTCAACGCCGGCGACGGCACCCACCAGCACCCCACCCAGGCGCTCCTGGACTCCTTCACCCTGCGCCGCCACCTCGGCGGGGAGCAGAGGGACGGGGAGCGCGCGGGCAGCGTCGACGGACAGGGCCTCGACGGCCTCCACGTCGTCATCGTCGGCGACATCATGCACTCCCGCGTCGCCCGCTCGAACGTGCAGCTGATGACGCTGCTCGGCGCCCGCGTCACCCTCGTGGCCCCGCCCTCGCTGGTCCCCGTCGGGGCCGACGTCTGGCCCTGCGACGTGCTCTACGACCTCGACGAGGCGATCGCCCTGGCCCCCGACGCCGTGATGATGCTTCGCGTCCAGCGCGAGCGGATGCTCGGCGGCGGCTACTTCCCCAGCGCGGCCGAGTACACCCGGCGCCTGCAGCTCACGCAGGAGCGCGCCGACCGCCTGCCCGCCCACGCGATCGTCATGCACCCCGGCCCGATGAACCGCGGCTTCGAGATCGCCGGAGGAGTGGCCGACGGCCCCCGCAGCGTGATCGTCGAGCAGGTCGCGGCGGGCGTGAGCGTCCGCATGGCCGTGCTCTTCCACCTGCTGGCCTCCAACGCGAGGGAGGAATCATGACCCCCACCACCGCTTTTGCCGCCGACGCCGCGGCGACCGGCGCAGACCGCGCCGCCGCACCCGCCCTGCTGATCCGCGGCGGCCGCCCCTACGGCGAGGACGTCGCCGACGTCCTGGTCGAGGACGGCACGATCTCCGCCGTCGGCCCCGACCTCTCCGCCCCCGAGGGCGCCGAGGTCGTCGACGCCGAGGGCTGCATCGTGCTGCCCGGCCTCGTCGACCTGCACACGCATCTGCGCGAGCCCGGGGGCGAGGAGGCCGAGACCGTCGAGACCGGCACCCGCGCCGCCGCCCGCGGCGGCTTCACCGCCGTGCACGCGATGGCCAACACGACGCCCGTCGCGGACACCGCGGGCGTCGTCGAGCAGGTCCTCCAGCGCGGGGAGGACGCCGCCTGGTGCGCCGTCCACCCCATCGGCGCCGTCACCGTGGGATTGGGCGGGGAGCGCCTCGCCGAGCTCGACGCGATGGCCGGCTCCCGCGCCCGGGTGCGCGTGTTCAGCGACGACGGCAAGTGCGTCTCCGACCCGGTGCTCATGCGCCGCGCCCTGGAGTACGTGAAGACCTTCGACGGCGTCATCGCCCAGCACGCGCAGGACCCGCGGCTGACCGAGGGCGCGCAGATGCACGAGGGCCGCGTCTCCGCCGAGATCGGCCTCACCGGCTGGCCCAGCGTCGCCGAGGAGTCGATCATCGCCCGCGACGTGCTCCTCGCCGAGCACGTCGGCTCGCGCCTGCATGTCTGCCACCTCTCGACCGCCGGCAGCGTCGAGATCGTCCGCTGGGCCAAGCAGCGCGGCGTGGACGTGACCGCCGAGGTCACCCCGCACCATCTCCTGCTCACCGACGAGGAGGCGCGCGGCTACGACGCGGTGTACAAGGTGAACCCGCCGCTGCGCACACAGGCCGACGTCGAGGCCGTGCGCGAGGGGCTGGCCGACGGCACGATCGACATCGTCGCGACCGACCACGCCCCGCACCCGGCCGATGCCAAGGACCGCGAGTGGGACACCGCCGCGTTCGGGATGACCGGCCTGGAGACCGCGCTCGGGATCGTCCAGCAGACCATGGTCGACACCGGGACCCTGACCTGGCGGGACGTCGCCCGGGTCCTCTCCGAGACGCCCGCCCGGATCGCGCGGGACCTCGACCAGGGGCGCCCGCTGGCCGCCGGCGAGGTCGCCCACGTGCTGGTGTGGGACCCGCGGCCGGCCGCCGAGGTCGACCCCGAGGAGCACGCCTCGCGCGGGCGGAACTCGCCCGTGGCGGGCCGCACGCTGCCCGGTCGCAACCGGCTCACCCTGCTCGCAGGCCGCCCCACGGTGCGGGACTCCCGCCTCGCGGAGCACTGAGCGGGCGAGCATGGACCTCACCCGCTACCTCCCGCCCGTCCTCGCCCTGGTCGTCGTGCTCGCGCTGTGCGTGCTGCTGGCCTGGTGGGGCTGGCGGCGGCGCGCCGCCCGGCAGGGCGATCTGCCCGAGCTCCCGCAGCCGGTCGCCGGCGGCAGGGCGCTGAGCTGGGGGAGCGAGCCCGAGGCCGCGACGGGCGTCTACGTCGCGACCACCCTGGCCGGCCGCCCGCTCGAGCGCGTCACCGCGCGCGGTCTCGGCTCCCGCAGCCGCGCGTCGGTCTCCGACGCGGACGACGGCGGACGGCCCGTCCTGCACGTGGAGCGCCAGGGCGCCCCGAGCTTCCTCATCCCCTGGGCCGACGTCCGCTCCGTCCACGCCGCGCCCGGCATGGTCGGCAAGTGGGTCGGCGGCGACGGCCTCCTCGTCATCCGCTGGCAGCTGGGCCCGACCGAGCTCGACACCGGCTTCCGCCTCGACGAGCGCGCCGACCAGGACCGCTTCCTCGCCCTCGCCGTCCAGCGCCTGCCCTCCGCTCCGTCCGATCGGACGGACCCGCCCCCGTCGGCACCATCTCCGTCGGACCCGCCC